>NZ_JANLGL010000408.1:0-2410 GCF_024655625.1 Pseudomonas sp. 18.1.10 | reverse complement strand
AGTTAACGAATACGTCGGCTGACCCACTGCTTTCGCGAGCAAGCCCGCTCCCACAGTGTTGATCGCATTCCAAAATGAAGAAGCCCCGGTAATCCGGGGCTTTTTTTGTTTAGAGGGTTGAGCGTACTCGCCACAACTCGGGAAACAACACCGTGTCGAGCATCTTGCGCAAATACCCCACCCCTTCAGTGCCGCCGGTCCCCGGCTGGAAACCGATGATCCGCTCCACCGTGGTCACATGGCGGAAACGCCATTGGCGGAACGAGTCCTCCAGGTCGATAAACTTCTCGGCCAACTGATACAAATCCCAATACCGGCTCGGGTCGCGATACACCTCGCGCCACGCCGCTTCCACCGACTCATCGTGCACTGTCGCCGCCGTCGGGTCGCGCTCGGCGCGTTTCGGATCAATCGCCAGGCCCGCCTTGAGCATCAGATTGATCGCCTCGTCATACAGCGACGGCGTGGCAATCGCCACTTTCAATTCGTTCAACAGCTCTGGCCGATGCGCATGGGGCCGCAACAGCGCCGCGCTTTTATTGCCGAGGATAAATTCGATCTCACGGTACTGGAACGACTGGAACCCCGACGACTGCCCGAGGAACGGGCGGATCGCCTTGTACTCGGACGGCGTCATGGTCGCCAGCACCGCCCAGGCGTGCACCAGTTGATCGAAGATCCGCGACACCCGCGCGAGCATCTTGAACGCCGGCGGCAACTCCCCCAGGCGCACGTGTTCGCGGGCGGCCTTGAGTTCGTGGAGCATCAGTTTCATCCACAGCTCAGAGGTCTGGTGCTGGATGATGAAGAGCATTTCGTTGTGGTCCGGCGACAGCGGGTGCTGGGCGCTGAGGACTTTGCCCAGGTCCAGGTAGTCGCCGTAGCTCATGGACTCGGAAAAATTCAGTTCGGCGTTGTGCCATTCTTCGGGCGGTTGATAATCGGCAGAAAAGGGACATTGGCTCATCGCGTGGGCTCCTTGAGCGGGCGGAGAATGGCGCGGACGGGGCTCGCGTCAAGGTTGGCAAAACGCAGCGGCAGGGCGATCAGTTCGTAGTCGCCCTCCGGCACGTCATCAAGCACGATGCCTTCGAGAATCGCCATGCCATGGCGCGCCACGGCATTGTGGGAATCCATGGTCTTGGACTGTTGCGGGTCCAGGGACGGCGTGTCGATACCGATCAAACGCACGCCCAGGCTGGCCAGCAACTCGATGGTTTGCGGGGCGATGGCGGTGAAGTTCGCATCCCACTCGGTGAGCGGCGCTTGTGGATAAGTGCGCAGCAGCACGCGCTCGGGCAAGTTATCCACACGGCCTTCGAGCTGATGCGGCTGCACCAGCGCGCCGCTGTCCAGGCAATGCAATACGCGGCAGGGGCCCATGTACACGTCCAGCGATACCTCGCCAATCGGCGCACCGTCTGCGCTGTAGTGCAGCGGTGCATCCACATGGGCGCCGGTGTGCGGCGACAGGGTAATGCGCCCGACATTCACCGGGCACTCCGGGCCGAATTGCCACACGCGCTCTTCCTGGAACGGCGTGTCCCCCGGCCAGGTCGGGGTCGCCGTACTCAAGGGCGGGCTGATATCCCACCACGTTTTTATTGGGTTCATTTCAAGGCTCTCGGCGGTTACTGGGGTGAATGATACGAGGGCCGCGTGCGAATTTTCTTGCGAATTCTGCCGTGGAGTGGGAAATCTTTCGCACTTACTGCGAGGAAATGGCTGATTGGTGATTGAAAATTCCGTCCAGCATCAGCGCAGAACTTATGTGGGAGCGGGCTTGCTCGCGAATGCGGTGTATCAGTCACAGATGCGTTGTCTGACCCGCCGCTTTCGCGAGCAAGCCCGCTCCCACACAAGCCCGCTCCCACACTAGGTTCCAGGGTGTCAGAGGAATCGCCGGCGGCTGCGCTTCTGGACATCCCGATGTCGAGTTCAGACCACTGGCCCAACCCCCAAGGCCTTAGGGTGGACCTTTCCATTCCCTGCCTCGGAGACATCATGTCCAAGCCCATCACCGTACTGCGCGACACCCACCCCTTGCCGGTCCTGGATGCCTGCAAATGGGAAAAGCTCGAAGGCGACCCGCACACCGTCAACCTCAACGCCTACACCAGCGAAGACGGCAGCAAGATCATGGGCACCTGGATCTGCACACCGGGCAAGTGGTACGTGGACTACGTGAAGTGGGAATACTGCCACTTCCAGGAAGGCTACTGCATCATCACCCCAGAAGGCCTGGAGCCGATTCATTTGCGGGCTGGGGATATCTTTGTGGTGGAACCGGGGATGAAGGGGACGTGGGAGGTAGTGGAAACGGTGCGGAAGTATTTTGTGTTTGCCTAAACACTTTGTGGCGAGGGAGCTTGCTCCCGCTGGGCTGCGCAGCGGCCCCAAAATCTTGGGA
>NZ_JANLGL010000407.1:0-2424 GCF_024655625.1 Pseudomonas sp. 18.1.10 | reverse complement strand
AGTGACCGCTTTATTACCTGATCCACCGCATTCGCGAGCAAGCCCGCTCCCACACTTACTGCGTTACACCTTGGGAGTGGTGGTGTTGGTGGTGGCGCTGCTGTGGCTGGCCGACCGCATCTGGCCGTTACCGCTCCCTCAGGATGATCTGGCACGCGTCGTCCTCGCCGAAGACGGCACGCCCTTGTGGCGCTTCGCCGATGCCAACGGCGTCTGGCGCTACCCGGTGCACACCAGTGAAGTCTCGCCCTATTACCTCGACGCGCTACTCACCTACGAAGACCGCTGGTTCTACTCGCACCCCGGCGTAAACCCGCTGGCACTGGCGCGCGCAACCTGGCAGAACCTCACCGGCGCGCGGGTGGTGTCGGGCGGCAGTACCTTGTCGATGCAGGTCGCGCGCTTGCTCGACCCGCACTCGCGCACCTTCCTCGGCAAGCTGCGCCAGTTGTGGCGCACGGCGCAGTTGGAATGGCACCTGTCCAAGGATGAAATCCTCAACCTCTACCTGAACCGCGCGCCGTTTGGCGGCACCCTGCAAGGTGTGGCAGCAGCCAGTTGGGCGTACCTGGGCAAGTCCCCGGCCCAACTGACCCACGCCGAAGCCGCGTTGCTCGCGGTATTGCCCCAGGCTCCCAGCCGCCTGCGCCCCGACCGCCATCCGCAGCGCGCCCAGCAAGCCCGCGACAAAGTGCTGCGGCGCCTCGCCGAGTTCCAGGTGTGGCCGCAAGCCGCCGTCGAGGAAGCCCTGGAAGAACCGCTGCTGCTCGCCCCACGCCTGGAACCGAGCCTGGCGCCCTTGCTCGCGCGCCGCCTGAACCGCCCCGACAGCCCGCCGCTGATCCGCACCACCCTCGACGCTACCTTGCAGCGTCGTCTCGAAGACCTGCTGCTGGGCTGGCGCGCACGCCTGCCGGAACACACCTCGGCGGCCATCCTGGTGGTGGAAGCGGAAAGCATGGCCGTGCGCGCTTACCTCGGCTCGGTGGATATCAACGACGCCAAGCGCTTTGGCCATGTGGACATGATTAGCGCGTTGCGTTCGCCGGGCTCGACGTTGAAACCCTTTCTCTACGGCATGGCGCTGGACGACGGCCTGATCCATTCCGAATCCCTGCTGCAAGACGTCCCCCGGCGCTACGGCGATTACCGCCCGGGCAACTTCTCCATGGGCTTTACCGGCGCGGTGCCGGCGAGCACGGCGCTGTCCAGCTCACTCAACCTGCCGGCGGTGCAGTTGCTGGAAGCGTATGGGCCCAAGCGTTTCGCTGCACAGATGCGCATCGCTGGCGTGCCCCTGGCGTTGCCCACGTTGGCCGAGCCGAACCTGGCCTTGATCCTGGGGGGCGCGGGCAGTCGCCTGGAAGATTTGGTCAGCGGCTACAGCGCCTTCGCCCGCGACGGCAAAAGCGCGACGATCCGTTTGCAGCCGGATGACGTGCTCAGGGAGCGCCCGATGTTATCCCCAGGCGCCGCGTGGATTGTGCGGCGCGTCCTCAGCGGCCAGGCGCGGCCCGACCGCGACCCGCGTGCCGAGCTGGTCCAGCGGCCGGTGCTGGCCTGGAAAACCGGGACCAGCTACGGCTTTCGCGATGCCTGGGCGATTGGCGTGGGCCCGCGTTATTTGATCGGCGTGTGGATCGGCCGCCCGGACGGCACGCCGGTGCCCGGCCAGTTCGGCCTGGCCTCGGCGGCGCCGTTGATGTTGCAGGTGCACGATGTGCTGACCAACCGCGACAGCCAGCGCGGCATCAGCGCCCCCGTCAGGCCGGTGCCGGCGAATGTGGGCGTGGCGGCGATCTGTTGGCCGCTGGGCCAGCCGATGAATCGCAGTGATCCCAATTGTCGCCGCCAGCGCTTCGCGTGGACGCTGGACAACACCACGCCGCCGACCATGCAGGCGCTGGATCAACCGTTGAGCGTGGGCTTGATGGAGAGCGTATGGGTGAACGCCCAGGGCCTGCGGGTGGACGCCCGTTGCGCGGGCGCAGAGCTGAAAAACATTGCCCTATGGCCTGCGCCGTTGGAGCCGTGGTTGCCGCGCGTCGAACGCCGCGAAGCACGTATCCCGGCCGCCGATCCCGATTGCCCGCCACCGGCATTGGCAGCGTCGTCACCGCTGTCGATTGTCGGCGTGCGCGAAGGGGATCAACTGCGCTTGCCCGCCGCCAGCCAACAGGCGCTGCGCCTGAAGATCTCGGCGTTGGGCGGCAGTGGGCGGCGCTGGTGGTTTCTCAATGGCGAGCCGTTGGGGGATAGTGCCAATCAGGACTTTATCAATGCCAGTTTCGAGCGGCTGGGGCGCTATCAATTGAGTGTGCTGGATGAGGCGGGGCAGACGGCACGGCTTGAGTTCAGCGTCGTCGACTAGATCGCCTTCGCGAGCAAGCCCGCTCCCACATTTTGATCTGTGAATACCTTCAA
>NZ_JANLGL010000406.1:0-2433 GCF_024655625.1 Pseudomonas sp. 18.1.10 | reverse complement strand
TCCAACATGAGAATGCGGTCGAATGTGGGAGCGGGCTTGCTCGCGAAGAGGCCCTCAGCAGCACTACAGATCATCAAAGCGCCCGCGCAATAATCTCCTTCATGATCTCATTGGTCCCCGCATAAATCCGCTGCACCCGCGCATCCGCCCAGGCCCGCGCAATCGGGTATTCCCACATGAAGCCGTAGCCGCCGTGCAGCTGCACGCACTCGTCGAGCACCTTGCATTGCAGGTCCGTAGCCCAGTACTTGGCCATCGCGGCGGTAGGCACATCCAGCTTGCCCTCCAGGTGTAACGCCATGCACTTGTCGACAAACACACGCCCGATCTGAATCTCGGTGGCCATCTCCGCCAGCTTGAAGCGGGTGTTCTGGAAGTCCGCAATCGCCTTGCCAAACGCCTTGCGCTCGCGGGTGTATGCCAGGGTCCACTCCAGTGCCGCCTCGGCCGATGACAGCGCACCGATGGCCACGGTCAGACGCTCCTGGGGCAGTTCCTGCATCAAGTACGCAAAGCCTGCGCCGGCCTGGCCCAACAGGTTTTCCTTGGGCACGCGCACGTCCTGGAAGAACAGCTCGGAGGTGTCCTGCGCCTTCATGCCGACCTTCTCCAGGCGCTTGCCCTTGGCGAAGCCCGGCGTGTCGGCTTCCACCAGAAACAGGCTGGTGCCCTTGGCGCCGGCCTTGGGGTCGGTCTTGGCGACGACGATCACCAGCTCGGCCAGGTAACCGTTGGTGATAAAGGTCTTGGAGCCGTTTATCACGTACTCATCACCGTCCAGCACGGCGCTGGTCTTGACCCCTTGCAAGTCGGAACCGGCGCCCGGCTCGGTCATCGCAATGGCCGTGACCATCTCGCCGGAAATCAACTTGGGCAGGTACTTGTGCTTCAGCGCCTCACTGCCGTAATGCAGGATGTACGGCGCGACGATGTCCGAATGCAGGGAAAAGCCGATGCCGGTCAAGCCCAGGCGGCTGACCTCTTCGATCACCACCGCGCTGTAGAGAAAGTCCGCGCCCAAGCCGCCGTAGGCCTCCGGCAGGTGGGAGCACAACATCCCCGCCTCCCCCGCCTTGCTCCACAAGTCGCGGTCGATATAGCCCTGTTTCTCCCATTGCCCGTGGAACGGCACGGCGTGTTTTTCGAGGAAGGTGCGCACGCTCTGGCGAAAGAGTTCGTGTTCCGGGCTGTACAAGGTTCTGGGGATCATGGCTCACCTGCGGGGATTGTCGGACAAAAACAAGCCCACAGAGACTATGCCGCGAAGGCAGCACAGGACACTGGACACATGCGACAAAAAATAAGACGATCCAGCCGTCTGGTGACCACTTTCCCCTATAAGAATAAATGAAATTATGTCTAACCAAATCTCCACGCCCTTGCGGCGCGTCAGCATTTTGGCCATTGATCGGGTATTCGCTTCCACCCTCATGCAAGCCAAGGATTTCTTCCACCTCGCGAGCCTGCGTTACGGCAAGCAACAAGGCCTGGGCCTGACCCCAGCGTTCGAAACGCGCCTGGTCAGCCCCGACGGGCAATCGGTGCGCAGCTTCAGCGATGTAATCATGCCGGTGGACGGCGGCCTGGAAGACGCCGACATCATCGTGCTACCGGCCTTCTGGGACGACTTCGACGCCCTCTGCACCCGCTACCCGCAAGTGCTGCCGTGGCTGCGCGCACAACATGCACGCGGCGCCGTGCTCTGCGGCGAAGCCACCGGGGTGTTCTGGCTGGCCGAAGCCGGCCTGCTCGATGGCAAGGAGGCGACCACCTACTGGCGCTTCTTCAACGCCTTCAGCGAACGCTTCCCGCGGGTCCAGCTCAACCAGGACAAGCACCTCACCGACGCCGACAACCTGTATTGCGCCGGCGGCACTACTTCGGCGTGCGACCTCTACATCTACCTGATCGAACGCTTCTGCGGCGCCAACATTGCCCAGGCCGTGGCCCGCGACATCCTCTACGAAGTGCAGCGCAGCTACGCGCCGGGACGCATCGGTTTTGGCGGGCAGAAACTGCACCAGGACGTGATTATCCTGCAGATCCAGCATTGGCTCGAAGAACACTTCGCCGACAAGTTCCGCTTCGAAGACGTCGCCCGCGAACATGGCATGAGCATCCGCAATTTCATGCGGCGCTTCCAGACGGCGACCGGTGACAAGCCGCTGCACTATCTGCAACGCCTGCGTATCGAGACGGCCAAAGGCCTGCTCTCGGGCAGCCGCAAGAGCATCAAGACCATCAGTTATGAGGTGGGGTATGACGATGCGAGTTTCTTTGCGCGGTTGTTCAGGCAGCACACCGAGCTGTCACCGAACCAGTATCGGCAGCAGTTCCAGCAGGCCGCCTGACCCGAGGCAAACACAAACCTAATGTGGGAGCTGGCTTGCCTGCGATAGCGGTCTGTCAGCCAACTTATCTGTTGGCTGGTAC
>NZ_JANLGL010000405.1:0-2436 GCF_024655625.1 Pseudomonas sp. 18.1.10 | reverse complement strand
CAGATGTGTTGTCTGACCCACCGCATTCGCGAGCAAGCCCGCTCCCACATTAGACCGAGCCCACAGAAAATCCGGTTAAAGCCTGGCTCCCGCAAGTCGATAACTCTGTATAGATCATCATCCCTGATCCACAGAAGGTTTTTATGTCCACCACCAAAGCCCGCGCAGATTCACTCTCGCTTCTGCTCTTTACCTTGCGCAGTGGCAAGCTGATGGCGATCAACCTGCTGAAAGTCAGCGAAATCATCCCCTGCCCACCGCTGACCAAGCTGCCGGAGTCCCACCCCCACGTCAAAGGCATCGCCATTCTGCGCGGTGCCTCGTTGTCGGTGATCGACCTGAGCCGTGCCCTGGGGGAAATGCCCCTGCAAGACCCGGACGGTGGCTGCCTGATCGTCACCGATGTGAGCCGCTCCAAGCAGGGCCTGCATGTGCAGGCCGTGAGCAGGATCGTGCATTGCCTGACCACCGATATCCGCCCGCCGCCCTATGGCTCTGGCGGCAACCGCGCGTTTATCACCGGGGTGACCGAGGTGGAAGGCGCCCTGGTGCAGGTGCTGGATATCGAGAAAGTCATCCACGGCATCGCCCCGGCGCCGATCGAAGCCGCGCCGACCGACCTGACCATGGAAGAAGCCGAAGTGCTGGGCAATGCGCGCATCCTGGTGGTGGACGACAGCCAGGTGGCGTTGCAGCAGTCCGTGCATACCTTGCGTAACCTCGGCCTGACCTGCCACACCGCGCGCAGCGCCAAGGAAGCCATCGATGTGCTGCTGGAGCTGCAAGGCACCGCGCAGCAGATCAACGTGGTGGTGTCGGATATCGAGATGTCCGAGATGGACGGCTATGCCCTCACCCGCACCCTGCGTGAAACCCCGGATTTCAAGGACCTCTACGTGCTGCTGCACACCTCCCTGGACAGCGCGATGAACAGCGAAAAAGCCCGCCTGGCCGGTGCCGACTCGGTGCTGACGAAATTTTCGTCGCCCGAATTGACCAAGTGCCTGGTGGTGGCCGCGCAAACGGTGGCGCAAAAAGGCCTGTGAGCGAATATTTCCAACTGCTGCGCCGCGATCTCACCGCCAGCCTGCCCGCGCCGCAATGGCCGGCAGGCACGCAGCTGGATCACTATCGCGACGAACTGGCCCCGGCCATTCATGCGGTCTTGCGCATGACCCAGGACCAGGGCGGCGGCCGCGTGCGGAGCCTGGAGGAATGGCGCCAGCAGTTCGTCAGCGATGCCGAGTTCGACCCCACGCTGTGCCTGGTCGCCAGTAATGCCGAGGGTATCCTTGGCGTCGCGCAATGCTGGACCAGCGCCTTTATCAAGAACCTCTCCGTACACCCATGCGCCCAAGGCCAGGGGCTGGGCCGCGCGTTGTTGCTGCACAGCTTCCAGGTCTTCAAGCAGCGCGGCGAACCCTATGTGGACCTCAAGGTGCTGGAGAGCAACCTGCGCGCACGCAAGCTCTACGAAAGCGCAGAAATGAGACTTGTCCTACGCGACGTAGTCGCAGCGGACTGAAGGCACTGGCGCACAACTTGCTTCCAGAGTGGCAATACGGTGAACAGAGGTAAAATCCCGTCACCGTTCAAGCGAGCCCTCTGACCTAGCCTGGTGACAGATCCGCCATGAACACCCACTTTTCCTGCGTCGGTTGCGGCAAGTGCTGCACCGACCACCACGTCCCCCTGACCCTCGACGAAGCCCGCATGTGGGCGGCGGACGGCGGCAATGTCATCGTTCTCGTCGAAGGCTTCCTGGCCAACGGCCTGGGCCTGCCCGTGCAACAACGCGAGCATGCCGAGCGCCGTTCGGTGGTGGTGCCCAGCGGCAACATCGAGGCGTTTGTGGCGATCACCTTTGCCGCCTACAACGCCGGGCGCTGCCGGAATCTTGACGAAGACAACCTGTGTCGCATCTATGAGCGGCGGCCGTTGGTGTGCCGGATTTATCCGATGGAGATCAACCCGCACATTCCCTTGAACCCTGGCGCCAAGGACTGCCCGCCCGAATCGTGGGAACAAGGCCCGGCGTTGATCGTCGGCGGCGAGTTGGCGGACCCGCAGCTGGCGGCGTTGATCAGCCGCTCACGCCAGGCCGACCGCGACGACGTGCAGACCAAGGAAGCGGTGTGTGCCTTGCTGGGTATCCGGACCACGGCGCTCAAGGGCGATGGGTTTACCGCGTACCTGCCGGACATGGGCGCGTTTGCCCAGGCGATTGAGCTGGCGGCCGAGCAGCCGGCGGTGGCCAATGAGTGGGTGTTTCATGTGTCCGGGGTGGATATTGCCGGGCAACTGCTGGATGCGGGGGCGCAGATTGCCACTGAGGTGCCGGCGAACTATGCGTTTATATCGTTGAGGGCGGCGTAGGCAATACCGGCCTCTTCGCGAGCAAGCCCGCTCCCACAGTTGGAATGCGTTCCAATTGTG
>NZ_JANLGL010000404.1:0-2482 GCF_024655625.1 Pseudomonas sp. 18.1.10 | reverse complement strand
TCAGTACAAGATGTGCTAGCTGATACACCGCATTCGCGAGCAAGCCCGCTCCCACATCGGGATCTCCATTGTTGTCGAGATAGGGGTCTACTGGGCCAGCCAGCCACCGTCAATATTCCACGCGGCGCCACGCACCTGGCTGCCGGCTTCGCTGCACAGGAACAGCACCAGCTCGCCGAGCTGCGGTGGCGTGACAAACTCCAGCGAGGGCTGCTTCTCCGCCAGCAGGTCATGCTGCGCCTGCTGCGGGTCCACGCCGGTGGCGATGCGATCATCGATCTGCTTTTGCACCAGCGGCGTCAACACCCAGCCCGGGCAGATGGCGTTGCAGGTCACATTGCTGGTGGCGGTTTCCAGGCCCACCACCTTGGTCAAGCCGATCACCCCGTGCTTGGCCGCCACATAGGCGGCCTTGCCCACCGAGCCGACCTGGCCGTGCACCGAGGCGATGTTGACGATGCGCCCCCAGCCCTTGGCCTTCATCCCCGGCAAGCTCAGGCGCGTGCTGTGGAATACCGACGACAGGTTGATGGCGATGATCGAATCCCAGCGCTCGGCGGGGAAGTCTTCCACCGCCGCCACATGCTGGATGCCGGCGTTGTTCACCAGGATGTCCACACCGCCGAATTCACGCTCGGCGTAGGCAAGCATGTCGGCGATCTGCGCCGGGTCGCTGACGTCGGCCGGGTGATGGCCGACCTTGCCGCCAAACGCCTGCACCTGGGCGATCACCGCGCTGGCGTCGCCGAAGCCGTTGAGGATCAGGTTGGCGCCGGCCTTGGCCAGGCTCAGGGCGATGCCCAGGCCGATGCCGCTGGTAGAGCCGGTAACCAGGGCGGTCTTGCCGTTTAAAGTCGTCATGAAAATCTCACACAATGCCGGTGGCGTAGAAAGTCCCGATCACCACGAACACCGCAAGGGTCTTGATGATCGTGATGCCGAAAATGTCCTTGTAGGCTTCGCGGTGGGTCAGCCCGGTCACTGCCAGCAGGGTAATCACCGCGCCGTTGTGGGGCAGGGTGTCCATGCCGCCGCTGGCCATGGCCGCCACGCGGTGCAGCACTTCAAGGGGGATATTGGCCGCATGGGCCGCCGAAATAAAGCTCTCGGACATGGCCGCCAGCGCAATGCTCATGCCGCCCGAGGCGGAACCGGTGATACCGGCCAGCAAGGTAACGGTAATCGCTTCGTTGACCAGCGGGTTGGGAATGCCTTTGAGCCAGTCCGCCAGTACCAGAAAGCCCGGCAGCGAGGCGATCACCGCACCAAAGCCGTACTCCGACGCAGTATTCATCGCCGCCAGCAGCGCGCCGCTGACCGCACTTTTGCTGCCTTCGGCAAGCTTGCTTTTGATCGCCGACCAGCCGAACACCAGCACCATCAAGATGCCCACCAGCAGCGCCGCCTGCACCGCCCAGATCGCGGTGAGCTTGGCGATTTCGGTGGTCACCGGCGCGCTCATGCCCGGTAGGGCCAGGCTGTGGGTCTTGCCGTACCACTGCGGAATCCAGTGGGTGAACAGCAGGTTCATCACGCCCACCAGGATCAGCGGCGACAGCGCGATCCATGGGTTGGGCAGGCTGAGGTTTTCCGCGGTTTCCGGCTCGTTGCGCAGCTTGGTGCCATAGCCTTCGCCGGCGCGCTGGGCCTTGTTGCGCTGGCGCGCCAGGTAGAGCATGCCGGCGCAGAACACAAAGATCGTACCGATCACGCCCAGCCACGGCGCCGCCCAGGCGGTGGTGTTGAAAAACGTGCTGGGGATGATGTTCTGGATCTGTGGCGTGCCGGGCAGGGCGTCCATGGTGAACGAAAACGCGCCGAGGGCGATGGTCGCCGGGATCAGGCGCTTGGGGATATTGCTCTGGCGAAACATCTCCGCCGCAAACGGGTACACCGCAAACACCACCACAAACAGCGACACGCCGCCGTAGGTGAGCAGGGCGCAGACCAGCACGATCACCAGCATCGCCTGGCGGGTGCCGAGCAAGCGGATCGCCGCGGCCACAATCGAACGGGAAAAGCCCGACAGCTCGATCAGCTTGCCAAACACCGCGCCGAGCAGGAACACCGGGAAATACAGTTTGATAAACCCGACCATCTTCTCCATGAACACGCCGGTAAAGGCAGGCGCAACGGCGGAAGGGTCAGTGAGCAGGACAGCGCCGAGGGCGGCGATGGGGGCAAACAGGATAACGCTATAGCCACGGTAGGCAGCCAGCATCAGCAGCGCGAGGGCTGCCAGGGCGATGATTACACTCATGGAGTGTCTCCGAATCGAATTGTTATTTTTGTGGGGTGTTGCTGTAGGAGGAAGCTATAGCTAGATCTGTGCCAAGATATTAAGTTGTTGAAATATAAGAAAAATATACAATTTTCTGATGGCTGTTTTGAATGCTGTCTCTAACTTGAGACTAATGAAGGTCCCATGTGGGAGCGGGCTTGCTCGCGAATGCGGTGTGTCAGTCGGCACATTTGGCACTGA
>NZ_JANLGL010000403.1:0-2545 GCF_024655625.1 Pseudomonas sp. 18.1.10 | reverse complement strand
GGTATCAGCCGATGCATGTGGCAGCTGACCCACCGCATTCGCGAGCAAGCCCGCTCCCACATTTGGAGTTGTGCCAGGCTTAGGACACAAGCGAACTTCACACAGGGCCGGCTCAGTGCGCGAGGAATTTGCTCAGGAACTGCTTTGTGCGTTCTTCCTTGGGGTTGGCAAACAACGCCTTGGCTTCGCCTTGCTCGACGATCACGCCCTTGTCGAAGAAGATCACCCGGTTGGCCACGTCCCGCGCAAAGCTCATCTCGTGGGTAACGATGACCATGGTGCGGTTTTCTTCGGCGAGGCTGCGGATGGTCGCCAGCACTTCGCCGACCAGTTCCGGGTCGAGGGCCGAGGTGGGTTCGTCGAACAGGATCACTTCCGGCTCCATGGCCAGCGCCCGGGCAATCGCCACGCGCTGTTGCTGGCCGCCCGAGAGGCGGCGCGGGTATGCGTCTTCCTTGCCCGCCAAACCGACCCGTTCCAGCAGCTTGCGCCCAAGGACAACCGCTGCGTCGCGGGGCATCTTCTTGACCACGATCGGCCCTTCGATGACGTTTTCCAGCGCGGTGCGGTGGGGGAACAGGTTGAAGTTCTGGAACACAAAGCCCACGTGCTGGCGCAAGCGCCGCACCAAACCCTGTTGCTGGTTGATGGACTTGCTGCTGTCGATCTCGATGTCACCCACCTTGATGCGGCCGCTGGTGGGTTGTTCGAGGAAATTCAGGCAGCGCAGAAAGGTGGTCTTGCCGGAACCGCTGGGGCCGATGATGGCGATGACTTCGCCTTCCTTCACCTCCAGGTCGATGCCGTTGAGCACCACCTGGCCCTTGAATTGTTTGGTCAGTTTTTCAACCACGATCATCGATCAAGACTCCAGGTCATGCCGGTTGACCCGGTCTTCCAGACGATTTTGCAAATGCGCCAGGATGCTCGCCAGAATCCAGTAGATCAGGGCGGCGGACAGGTACATGGTGAAGATTTCAAAGGTGCGGGCCGAGACCAGTTGCGCCTGGCGGAACAGCTCGGGCACTTGGATGGTGGCGGCCAGCGCCGTGTCCTTGACCAGCGAAATAAAGCTGTTGCCCAGTGGCGGCAATGCGGTGCGCATGGCCTGCGGCAGGATGGCCCGGCGCAGGGTTTGCGCGCGGGTCATGCCGATACTGGCCGCGGCTTCCCACTGGCCGCGCTCGATGGAGCTGATGGCGGCGCGCAGGATTTCACAGGCGTAGGCGGCCATGTTCAGCGAAAAGCCGATCATGGCGGCCGGGATCGGGTCCAGCTCGATGCCCACTTGCGGCAAGCCGTAGTAGATCAAAAACAGCTGCACCAGCAAGGGCGTGCCGCGAAAGAACGACACGTAGACTCGGGCGCTCCAGCTCAACAGCTTGAAGCGCGACAGGCGCATCAAGGCCAGGCCGAAGCCCAGCAGCAAACCGAAGAACATCCCGCCGAGGCTGAGAATCACCGTGTAATACGCGCCCTTGAGCAGGAAGGGCGCGGAGTCCAGCGCGAGTTGGAAACCTGCTTCCATTATTGAGTGACGTCAGCGGCGAAGTACTTCTCGGACAGCTTCTTCAAGGTGCCATCGGCGCGCAGCTTGTCGAGGGCCTTGTTCACGGCGTCGAGCAGTTCAGGCTCGCCTTTGCGCAGGGCAACACCGGCTTCCTGGCGCGAGAACGCAGCGCCGGCAGCGGCGGTGTCGGTGGCTTTCTTCGCGTATTCGAGGGCGGCCAGACGGTCGATCAGGATGGCGTCGGTACGGCCGATGCGCAGGTCCTGGAACTTGGTCGGGTCATCGTTGTAAGTCTTGATGATGGCTTTAGGCTGATTGTCCTTGAGCCATTGCTCGTAGTTGGTGCCCAGGCCCACACCGATTTTCTTGCCGGCCAGGTCGTCGGCGGTCTTGATGGTGTCGACGTTTTTCGCCAGGGTCAGCGCTTGAATGCCGGAGACGGTGTACGGCTTGGAGAAGTCGTACTTTTTCTTGCGTTCTTCAGAGATGGTCACTTGGTTGACCACAGCGTCCAGGCGCTTGGATTCCAGGGCGGCGAGGATGCCGTCCCATGGCGTGGCTTGCAGCTTGACCTGGACGCCCAGCTCCTTGGCCAGGGCTTCGGACAGCTCCACTTCGAAGCCGCTGAGCTTGCCGCTTTCATCGACAAAGCTGAACGGTGGGTAGGTGCCTTCCAGGCCGATCTTGATTTCGCCGGCTTTTTTGATCTTGTCCAGCTGTTCGCCGGCAACGGCTTGGCCGATCAGGCCTGCGCCGAGTGCCAGGCCCAAAGTGCCCACCAGCAGCGTGCGACGGAATACGGAAATAGTCATGAAGAGCCCCTGTGTTTTTGTGATGAGCGAAGCAGGTGACGCGGTAGTCGTATCCTGCCTTAAAGCGCGTAGCGCGTCTTCGCCTACGGCGCGATGATAAAGCCGGTTTTTAAGACTTGAAAATAATATAAATCTAAATTGATATTCCATTATGGAATATTGCGCAGTTCCAATGTGGGAGCGGGCTTGCTCGCGAAAGCGGTGGATCAGTCAATACATCTGG
>NZ_JANLGL010000402.1:0-2546 GCF_024655625.1 Pseudomonas sp. 18.1.10 | reverse complement strand
ATTCTCATGCTGGAACTCGGTCAAATGTGGGAGCGGGCTTGCTCGCGAAGGGGCCATCAACCACACCGCTAAACCCCAGCCCGCGCCTGCAAACTCAAATGCGCCCGCTCCCCCGGCGCCAAACTGGCCGCAGCCATCGCCGACTCCACACACACAAACCCCGACGCCTCGTTGAAGCTCACGCCCAACAGCGGCCGGCTGCCCGGATGCCACACCACCGTGTCGGCGCTGTCGCCGGTGTCGATGCACAGTTCGCGCTGCCAGGCGTGGTCCTTGAGCTGCAATTCTCCCTCATGCTGGAACACCCGCTGGCACCCACCGTCCACCCGCAACTCCCCTTCCTGCTGGCAAACCTGGCGGCTGAGCTGGTCATAGCCTTGCGCGCCGTCGAGCCCAGACAGCGCTATCTCATCGACATGACCAATACGCCAATAGGCATGCAACGCATGGCTCAATTGGCACGGCAGCTCGTCCTGATGCTCGGTGCTCAGGCGCAGTTCCAGGGTTTCGCCCAGGTGCGCGTGCAGGTCCACCTGCCAGTCGCACAGCTGCAGTTGCCAGTGCAGGCGCACGCCATCGTCGTCGGTGCTGCTGTCGAGCAGTTTCCAGTCGATCAACCGCGCCCAGCCATGGGACGGCCACGCGTTCTCGCTGGGGTGACGGCCATACCACGGCCAGCACACCGGCACGCCGCCACGGATGGCGCCGACTTGCGGCCACTTCGCCGCGCACCACAGCCAGGGTTTTTGCCCCGTGGGTTGAAAGTGCAACAGTTGCGCGCCCTGGCGACTGAACACCGCCTGGCACAGCGGATGGTCGATCACCAACACGTCGCGCATCTGGAAGCGCTCCCAGGCGAACACTGGCTGTTCACGCAGGGATTTGAAAAAGCGTTGCAGCGGTTGCTCATGCATTTGCCACAGTCCTGAATGTCTTTGTAGAGGCTGGCTTGCCAGCTCCCACAGGGAGATGTGCCCCTCTTCCCCAAAAAAAAGCGGATAGCCATGGCTACCCGCAAAATGCGCACAGAGAGAAGGAGCTTATCGCAACAGCGTTAGAACACCGACTGAATTTTCAGGCCGGCCACCAACGCGTTGTCGACTTTATCCACGCCGCCAGGTTGCACGACGTATTGCAGGTTGGGACGCACGGTCAGCCAGTTGGTGACGTGGAAACCGTAGTTGATTTCGAAGTTGTACTCGGTCTCGCGGATCGGCGTGTACAGCGGGTTGTCGTAGTCGCTCACACCGTTGGAGGCGTTGAGCAGCTCGGCGTTTTTCTTCACGTCATTGTTGACGTGCAGACGCGCCGCACCAATGCCGACGTCATCTTTTGGACGCGCGTCGAATGGGCCTTTGTACACCAGCATCAGCGACTGGTAGTTGTCGACGGTGTTGGTTTCCTTGTCGTGGAACGTGGCGTTGGCCGCGATGTTCAGACCACGGGAAGCGTCGCCGTTATGGGTGGTGAGTTGCTGTTGTGCAACGAACCAGTAGCCTTTTTTGCTGCTGTGGGTGCGGTAGTCGGCGCGCGTGGTAGCCGCATCGTTACCGTTCACGTCTTCACGTACGTCAGAAGCCTCGGCGGCGCTTTTGTAGTAACCCACACGGTATTCGCCCGGCAGGTTATTGACCTTCGGCGACCAGACCAATTCCACCGGAATCACGGTGCCCTTGGTGCCGCTGCCGCTGAGTTTGAAGCCGTTGCCGTGCTCCAGCTGCGACGGGTTCTGGTTGTACGCACCGATTTGCGCGTACAGCTCAGGATTGATGTGGTACTTCACGCGGATTGCCGCCTGGCTGACCGGCCAGTTGTACCAGGTGCTCACGTAGTTACCGACTTGGGAACCGCAGAACGACAGGTTCTGGAAGTCGCACGGGAAGGTGTTGAAGTCTTCGCCTTCACCGAAGTAGCCGAGTTTCACGTCCAGCTTGTTGTCGAACATCTGGTGCTGGATCCAGAACTGGGTCAGGCGCACCATGTGGCCACGACCGTAGACTTCCATCGACGAACTCAGCGTGCCGGCACGCGGGTCGCCGATGCGGTCGTTGGAGATGTTCTGGCCATTACGGTTGGTCAACTGGATCTTGGCCTGGGTGTTGTCCCAGCCCCACAGTTTTTGCAGGTCCAGTGCTACGCCCAGACCGAACTGGTCGGAATAGCGACCGGTCTTGTCGGTGTTGTAGCCGCCGTGGGCGTTGTAGCCCATTTCGCCGACGTAGTCGGCCTTGATATCGATACCTTGCTCGATCAGCTTGGTCCGTTCGCCGCCCCAATCGCCGGTCATCCACTTGGAATCGGCGCTGAATGCTTCGTCCGCCATCGCATTGGCGGACAAAACCAGGGCTGCTGCCGCTGACAGTTGGCAGATCAGCCGGGTAGTGTTGTGTTGCTTTTTCATCCCTACATCCTCGTCTTTATTGTTATTAAACTGTTTTTATCTAACGCGGTTTACTTTTTTTATCTAAAACAACAACTTATCTGCTTTTGTGGGAGTCGGGCTTGCCCGCGATGCAGGCAACTCGGTCCTTCAGTTACAACGCGGT
>NZ_JANLGL010000401.1:0-2579 GCF_024655625.1 Pseudomonas sp. 18.1.10 | reverse complement strand
GTCAGCCACACATGAGTTGACTGACCCACCACATTCGCGAGCAAGCCCGCTCCCACATTGGATCTGCGCCACTTTACGTCCTGCGCCCATTACACGCTTCCCGGAGTTTTCCCATGACGGCCCATGCCGACCTTTCGCCGACCCTTCAACTTGCCATCGACCTGATCCGTCGCCCCTCGGTGACGCCGATCGACGCCGATTGCCAGAAGCTGATGATGCAACGCCTGGGCGACGCCGGTTTTGCGCTTGAGCCGATGCGCATCGAAGACGTGGACAACTTCTGGGCCACCCACGGCAAGCACGAAGGCCCGGTGCTGTGCTTCGCCGGTCACACCGACGTGGTGCCCACCGGCCCGGTGCAGGCCTGGCAGAACGACCCGTTCGACGCGTTGATAGACGACAACGGCATGCTCTGCGGCCGTGGCGCGGCGGATATGAAAGGCAGCCTGGCGGCGATGCTGGTGGCTTCCGAGCGTTTCGTGCGCGACTACCCGGACCACAAGGGCTCGGTCGCCTTCCTCATCACCAGCGATGAAGAAGGCCCGGCGCACCACGGCACCAAGGCGGTGATCGAACGCCTGGCCGCGCGCAAGGAGCGCCTGGACTGGTGCATCGTCGGCGAACCGTCGAGCACCACGCTGGTGGGCGATGTGGTCAAGAACGGCCGTCGCGGCTCCCTCGGCGCCACCCTGACCGTACGCGGCGTGCAAGGCCACGTGGCCTACCCGCACCTGGCGAAGAACCCGATCCACCTGGCCGCACCGGCCCTGGCCGAACTGGCCGCCGAGCATTGGGACGACGGCAACACCTTCTTCCCGCCGACCAGCTTCCAGATCTCCAACCTGAACTCCGGCACCGGCGCCACCAACGTGATTCCCGGTGACCTGACGGCGGTGTTCAACTTCCGCTTCTCCACCGAGTCCACCGTCGAAGGCCTGCAACAGCGCGTCGCGGCGATCCTCGACAAGCACGGCCTGGACTGGCACGTGGAATGGGCGCTGTCGGGCCTGCCGTTCCTCACCGAACCGGGCGCGTTGCTGGATGCGGTCTCGGCCAGCATCAAGGCGATCACCGGGCGTGAAACCAAGGCGTCCACCAGCGGCGGCACCTCGGATGGGCGTTTCATCGCCACCCTCGGCACCCAGGTGGTTGAGCTGGGCCCCGTCAACGCGACGATCCACCAGGTCAACGAACGCATTCTGGCCAGCGACCTCGACGTGCTGACCGAAATCTACTACCAGACCCTTATCAAGTTGCTCGCCTGATGCTCGCTTGCCCCCTCTGCAGCGCCCCGCTGAACGCGGTGGACAATGGCGTCGCGTGCCCCGCCGGGCACCGTTTCGACCGCGCGCGCCAGGGTTATCTGAACCTGTTGCCGGTGCAGCACAAGAACAGCCGCGACCCGGGCGACAACCTCGCCATGGTCGAGGCGCGCCGTGACTTCCTCAACGCCGGGCACTACGCCCCGGTGGCCAAGCGCCTGGCCGAACTGGCCGCCGAACGTGCCCCGGCACGCTGGGTGGACATTGGTTGTGGCGAGGGTTACTACACCGCACAAATCGCCGACGCTTTGCCCCAGGCGGACGGCTATGCGCTGGATATTTCCAAGGAAGCGGTCAAGCGCGCGTGCAAGCGCAACCCGGCGCTGACCTGGCTGATCGCCAGCATGGCCCGGGTGCCATTGGCGTCAGGCAGCTGCCAATTTCTCGCCAGCGTGTTCAGCCCCCTGGACTGGGAAGAGGCCAAGCGCCTGCTCAGCCCTGGCGGCGGCCTGATGAAAGTCGGCCCGACCACCGGCCACCTGATGGAACTGCGCGAGCGCCTGTACGACGAAGTGCGCGAGTACACCGACGACAAGCACCTGGCCCTGGTGCCGGAAGGCATGAGCCTGGCCCACAGTGAAACCCTGACGTTCACCCTGAGCCTGGCCGACCCCAAGGATCGCGCAAACCTGCTGGCCATGACCCCCCACGGCTGGCGCGCCAGCGCCGAAAAACGTACCGAAGTGATCGAGGCGGCCGAGCCACTGTCTGTCACCGTGTCGATGCGCTACGACTATTTCGTGCTTCAATAACCGACTTTTCCGCGAATGGATTTTTAAAATCCCGCAACGAGGAACATCCATGCGCCAACCCGATATCGAGATTTACCTGAAGGACGCCGACGTCGACTACAAAGCCGTCGCCGCCTGGCTGGGCGCCGCCCTGGGCCCGTGCACCGACTGGGTCCAGAAAGGCCAGACCTACAAGTGCAAGGCCGGCAACGTGCCCGTCACCTGGCTGCCCAAGGCTGTAGGCAAATGGAACAGCCTGTACCTGGAAAGCGACCAGACCCCGTGGGACGACGACATCGCCTGCGCCCGCGCCGCGTTTGCTGCGCTGAACGTGGAAGTGCGCTGCGCGCCGGGGACGTGGGTTGAGGAAGAAGGTGAGGAAAGCGCGGATCGCTGGATGCGCATCAGCGCGGATGGTGAAGAAGAAATCACCTGGAAAACTGCATAAACCCTGAGTTGTGAACCCAATCAACTGTGGGAGCGGGCTTGCTCGCGAAGGCGGCGGATCAGTCAACATCTATTGTGA
>NZ_JANLGL010000400.1:0-2618 GCF_024655625.1 Pseudomonas sp. 18.1.10 | reverse complement strand
GCGGTTTATCAGTGACAGATGTATTGACTGACACACCGCCTTCGCGAGCAAGCCCGCTCCCACATTTGGATCTTCATACAGCCATCGGCACATTAGAGTTGGAAGCGCTGGCGCTCCGACTCATACAGGGGCCGCACTAGCGCAAACTCATGATCGATCTGATCCACCAGTTCCCCCAGATCAGTACCCGGCGCTTGCGCCGACTCCGCCTCCAGCCGCTGGCACAACTGCGCCAACCGCACCGCACCCAGGTTGCCGCTGCTGCCCTTGAAGCTGTGGGCGATGCGCCCGAGCGCCTTGGCGTCATCCCGTGCCTTGCGCAGCGCTTCGACGCGCTTTTGCGAATCGTCGAGGAAGGTATCCAGCAACCGCGGATACTCACCTTCCATCACTTCCTGCAAACCCGATAACACGTCCGGGTCCAGATGAATCTCAGCCACTTGTTCGCTCCTTGATCAAGAATCGGCGGATTATGCCTGAGCCTGCCACGAAAACTCCACGCAGACGCTCCGCCCGCCGTCGGACCAGTGCACGTCGCCGCTCAATTGACGCACCAGGTTCAACCCCCGGCCCGACAAGCGATCAACCTCCAGCGGGCGCGCCAGCACCTGTTCCACGTCAAAGCCGGCGCCGCTGTCTTCGATGCGCAAGGACATCTGACCGCCCGTTGCCGTCGGCACCACCTGCACATGCACCCGCACATAACCGCTGCTCAACTGCGCCAACCGCTCGTTGCGCTGGCGATAGTAGTCGGCAAAACCGTGCACATCGCGCTTGAGCCGCGAGTCGAGGCCCAGCACGCCATGCTCCAGGGCATTGGAATACAGCTCGGCCATCACGCTGTACAACGCCCCGCTGCGCTCGCGCAGGCCGTGGATTTCCAGCAACAGTTGCAGCAAGTACGGCAACGGGTTGTAGCGCTTGAGGGTCTCGGCGCGGAACTCGAAGCTCACCGACCAATCCAGTGGGCACGACTGGCTGCTGTCGGTATACAGCGGCCCGGTCGCGCGCAGGGACTGCCCGGCTTGCAGGGTGATTTCCACCATGCTCACGTCATCCCGCGCCTCGCCGCGAAACCCGGCCAGGGCTTGCTCGATCTCGGCAAACAAAAGGTCGGGCTCGCGGTTGGCGGCAAATACCTGATGCAGGCGCTCGGCGCCGAACAGTTGGTCATTGCTGTCCGCCGTGTCGAGCACGCCGTCGGAGAGCAAGAACACCCGGTCGCCGAGCGCCATCGGCCACACCTCGGTGCGGTCATCAAAGGCTTCGGCGGACAGCACGCCCAACGGCAAATGCCGCGGCACCAACGCCGTGCGCTTGCCGCTGGCCACCTCATGCACATAGCCTTCGGGCATGCCGCCATTCCACACTTCCACCACGCGGCGCTGGGTGCTCAGGCACAACAGGGTGGCGCAGCAGAACATGTCCACCGGCAGGATGCGTTTGAGCTTGACGTTCATCTCCCGCAGGATCTGCGCCAGGCCGTAGCCCTTGGCGGTCATGCCGTAGAACACTTCCGCCAGGGGCATGGCGCCCACCGCCGCCGGCAAGCCGTGGCCGGTGAAGTCGCCCAGCAGCACATGCATATCGCCCGATGGCGTATAGGCCGCCAGCAACAGGTCACCGTTGAACAGCGCATAGGGCGATTGCAGGTAGCGGATATTCGGCGCGGCATTGATGCAGCCCGAATGCGCCACCTTGTCGAACACCGCCTTGGCCACCCGTTGCTCATGCAGCAGGTAGTCGTGGTGCCGGGCGATCAGGTCGCGCTGCTGCAACACCGTGGCCTGCAAGCGGCGCAGGCGATCCATGGCATTGATCTTCGCCGCCAGGATCAGCGGATTATAGGGCTTGGCCATGAAGTCATCGCCGCCGGCATCCAGGCACTGGGCCAGGGCCGAGCTCTCACGCAGGGAGGTGAGGAAAATCACCGGCACCAAGGTTTCGCCCGCCAGCTGCTTGATCTGGCGTGCCGCTTCAAAGCCGTCCATTACCGGCATCAGCGCGTCCATCAACACCAATTGCGGGCGCTCGCGGGCAAACACTTGCACCGCGTCCAAGCCGTTGCTGGCGGTGAGCACCTGGTGCCCCTGGCGCCGCACGATGGTGGACAACAACAGCAGGTCGGTGGCGCTGTCTTCGGCGATCAACACCGTCAACGGCTCCAGCACGGGGGCCAGGCCGCTCAACTGATGTCGAACAGTTTGTCGAAGTTGGAGATGGCGAGGATCTTGCGCACATCGGAATTGCTGTTGACCACCTGCACGTCCGAGTTGTCACCGCCGGCGTGATCCCGCAACAGCAGGAGCATGCCCAGGGCGGAGCTGTCCATGTAGGTGGTGTCTTTCAGGTCGACCACGTACAACTCGGGCACCTTGTAGAAACGCTCGTAGGATTCGCGAAACGTCTGGTGGCTGCCGAAATCGAACCGGCCCTTGATGGCGATCGTCAACTTCTTCCCGTCCAGGGATACTTCAGACTCGACTGACATGTGACTGCTTCCTTGTCATAGGCGGTAGACACAGGTTTAGCAGCTGAACGGGGTCTGAGCAACGCAACAAATCAAATGTGGGAGCTGGCTTGTGTGGGAGCGGGCTTGCTCGCGAATGCGGTGTGTC
>NZ_JANLGL010000003.1:22418-78223 GCF_024655625.1 Pseudomonas sp. 18.1.10 | reverse complement strand
TAAAAATGTGGGAGTTGTCGAGCTTTAGCGAGGCTACGAAGGCGGCCGCATGGCCGATAGAGAGGGTGCCTGTGCCGCCGTCTTCGCAGGCAAGCCAGCTCCCACAGTTGAGCGGGTTCACAGGTAAAAATGTGGGAGTTGTCGAGCTTTAGCGAGGCTACGAAGGCGGCCGCATGGCCGATAGAGAGGGTGCCTGTGCTGCCGTCTTCGCAGGCAAGCCAGCTCCCACAGTTGACCGGGTTCACAGTTAAAAATGTGGGAGTTGTCGAGCTTTAGCGAGGCTACGAAGGCGGCCGCATGGCCGATAGAGAGGGTGCCTGTGCTGCCGTCTTCGCAGGCAAGCCAGCTCCCACAGTTGACCGGGTTCACAATTCAAAATGTGGGAGTTGTCGAGCTTTAGCGAGGCTACGAAGGCGGCGGCATGGCCGATAGAGAGGGTGCCTGTGCTGCCGTCTTCGCAGGCAAGCCAGCTCCCACAGTTGACCGGGTTCACAATTCAAAATGTGGGAGTTGTCGAGCTTTAGCGAGGCTACGAAGGCGGCCGCATGGCCGATAGAGAGGGTGCCTGTGCTGCCGTCTTCGCAGGCAAGCCAGCTCCCACAGTTGAGCGAGTTCACAGGTAAAAATGTGGGAGTTGTCGAGCTTTAGCGAGGCTACGAAGGCGGCGGCATGGCCAATAGAGAGGATGCCTGTGCTGCCGTCTTCGCAGGCAAGCCAGCTCCCACAGTTGACCGGGTTCACAATTCAAAATGTGGGAGTGTTAATCGCAAAAACTAGAACTGTCCCATCCAATCTGGCTATGCTCGTGCCCTTTCTCGAAAGGACGCGGGCATGCTGACGATCTTCTTTTACGCGCTGGTATTTGGTTTTGTGTTTTGCCTGTCCCCAGGCGCTGTGCTGGCGGAGACCCTGCGCCGTGGCTTGCTCCAAGGTTTCACCCCGGCGTTGCTGGTGCAAATCGGCTCGTTGGTAGGCGACGCGGTCTGGGCGGTGATCGGCCTCACCGGCATCGCGCTGCTGATCCAGCATGACGCCGTGCGCGTGCCGCTGACCGTTGCCTGCGCGTTGTACCTGGCCTGGCTCGGCGTGCGCAGCCTGATGGATGCGTGGAACCTGCCGCAAGCCGACAACGCCCCCGCCAGCTCGGCGAAGAATGCATTGGCGGTGGGCGCGACGATTTCCCTGGCCAACCCGAAAAACATCGTCTACTGGGGCGCCCTGGGCAGTGCACTGTCGGGCATCGTCGGCGCTACGCTGAGCCATGGGCAGACGCTGATGTTTTTTGCCGGGTTCATGCTCGCCTCAGTGCTGTCGTGCTTTCTGATTGCCGGGTTGGTGAACCTGTTGCGCCAGAACGCATCACCGACTTGGCAGCGCATCAGTTACGGCGCCTGTGGCGTGGTATTGATCTACTTGGCCGTTCTCGCGGCACAGGGCATTTGAAGTTATATATCGAGCAACTTCCAAGTGCCTCTTGTCTGAATGAACTCTGAACAACGGATAATTTAATTAATCATCCGTTGACATTTTGTAACTGCCTGAGTAGATTGCCCGTGCCCGCAACTGGGGCCTTTTTTAAACCTCACAAAAGAAGCCAATGGACACAGTATCTAGTCGCTGTCCGAGCACCGCCTTTGCGGGCATCGGGCGCCCAACCCAGAATATGACAGGACTCGCTTCCCGGTCCGGTAAGCTGCGCTAGAGCTCGATGCTCCACCGTAACTGCCTCACCGGTCGCCCGTCCGGTCCCGAGGTGTGTTATGACCTTCCAAGCCTTTGTTTTACATGATGTTCGTGCGCTAGCCGCAGCCCTGCGCGCCAAGCTGTGCCGCGAGCCTGTAGGGTTTTCCCCGACACGCCCGGCCTTTGCCACACCCTCCCCTCAAGTGCGCCCGGCTCACCCGCTGGCGCATTGGCGTATCTGCTCGCAAAGCGGCCAACTGGTGCAGCACTGGGATCACGCCGACCCGCAGGACCCACAGAGACCGACGGTTTCCAGCCTGGCACAAGCCGGCCTGCTGCTCGGTTTCTACCTGAGCGCGCGCGCCGCCTAATCCAGCTGGAAACAGCAACTAACTGACTAATAGCCTGGAGTTCTTTATGAACTATTCCAGTTGTAATCCGCTGCGCGCTAGTTAACTAACGCCGCCGCAATAAGTTGTCCAGACACTTTATTTAAACCGATCGCGAAGTCCGCGGCTCGGCATGCTTTCGCTCGCCTGTCAGCAGGTAAGTACCGGGTATGTTTTGTCGAGAATTGGCGACAGGAGTACACACCATGAGCGCCGTAAAAAACACGCCACTGCACAAGAAATCCACCCCCGACGCCGACACCAAGCTGTCGATGCGCGCCGCCCGCGAAGCCCACAACGGCCTGTCGGCCACCCTGGCCAACGTGCGTGCTACCCAAGATGGCCTGACCGAGCTGGACGCCGCTGCACGCCTGCACCGCGAAGGCTACAACGAAGTGGCCCATGACAAGCCGCCCCACGCCATCGTGCAGTTCCTGCAAGCGCTGAACAACCCGTTCATCTACGTGCTGCTGACCTTGGCCGGCATCAGCTTTGTCACCGACTATTGGCTGCCGCTGCAAGCCGGTGAAGAAGTCGACCTGACCAAAGTCATCATCATCATGACCATGGTCCTGCTCAGCAGCCTGCTGCGCTTCTGGCAGGAACACCGCTCGGCGAAATCCGCCGAAGCCTTGAAAGCCATGGTACGCACCACCGCCACCGTGCTGCGCCGCGAACAAGTCGGTGCCCAGCCGACCCTGCGCGAAGTGCCGATGCGTGATCTGGTGGCCGGCGACATCGTGCAGCTATCGGCCGGTGACATGATCCCGGCCGACATCCGCCTGATCGAATCCCGCGACCTGTTCATCAGCCAGGCCGTGCTCACCGGCGAAGCCTTGCCGGTGGAAAAATACGACACCCTCGGCGACGTCACGCAAAAATCCGCCGCGCCCCCGGCCGCCGACCAAGGCAACCTGCTGGACCTGCCGAACATCTGCTTCATGGGAACCAACGTGGTCAGCGGCCGGGCCAAGGCCGTGGTGGTTGCCACCGGGCCACGCACCTACTTTGGCTCGCTGGCCAAGGCGATTGTCGGCTCGCGGGTGCAGACCGCGTTCGACCGTGGGGTCAACAGCGTCAGTTGGCTGCTGATCCGTTTCATGCTGGTGATGGTGCCGATCGTGTTCCTGCTCAACGGTTTCTCCAAGGGTGACTGGGGCGACGCGTTCCTCTTCGCCCTGGCGGTTGCCGTCGGCCTCACCCCGGAAATGCTGCCGATGATCGTCAGCGCCAACCTGGCCAAGGGCGCCACGGCGATGGCCAAGCGCAAAGTGGTGGTCAAGCGCCTCAACGCGATCCAGAACTTCGGTTCGATGGACGTGCTGTGCACCGACAAGACCGGCACCCTGACCCAGGACAAGATCATCCTCGAACATCACGTCAACGCCTTTGGCCAGCGCGATGACGCGGTACTGTCCTTGGCGTGGCTCAACAGCCATCACCAAAGCGGCATGAAAAACCTGATGGACCAGGCCGTGGTGCAGTTCTCGGAGCAAAATCCGAAGTTCCAGGTGCCGTTTGCCTACAGCAAGGTGGATGAATTGCCCTTCGACTTTGTCCGCCGTCGCCTGTCCATCGTGGTCAAGGATGCGGCTGACGATCAGTTGCTGGTGTGCAAGGGCGCCGTGGAGGAGATGCTGAGCATTTCCACCCATGTGATGGAAGGCGGCGACGCCGTACCCCTGGATGAGCGCCGCCGCAATGAGTTGCTGGCACTGGCGAACGACTACAACGAAGACGGTTTCCGCGTGCTGGTGGTGGCCACTCGCAACATTCCCAAGGCCCTGGCCCGCCAGCAATACACCACTGCCGATGAACGCAACCTGGTGATCCAGGGTTTCCTGACCTTCCTCGATCCACCCAAGGAAACTGCTGGCCCGGCGATTGCCGCGCTGCAACAAATCGGCGTGGCGGTCAAAGTGCTGACCGGCGACAACGCCGTGGTCACCAGCAAGATCTGCCGCCAGGTCGGCCTGGAGCCAGGCCAGCCACTGCTCGGCGCAGAAATCGAAGGGATGGATGACGCCACCCTGCTGCGCCGCGTGGAAGAACGCACGGTATTCGCCAAGCTGACCCCGCTGCAGAAATCCCGGGTGCTCAAGGCCCTGCAAGCCAACGGCCACACGGTGGGCTTCCTCGGTGACGGCATCAACGATGCACCGGCACTGCGTGACGCTGACGTGGGCATCTCGGTGGACAGCGGCACCGACATCGCCAAGGAATCGGCGGACATCATCCTCCTGGAAAAAAGCCTGATGGTGCTGGAAGAAGGCGTGCTCAAGGGCCGCGAAACCTTCGGCAACATCATGAAGTACCTGAACATGACCGCCAGTTCGAACTTCGGCAACGTGTTCTCGGTGTTGGTGGCCAGTGCGTTTATCCCGTTCATGCCGATGCTGGCGATTCACCTGCTGCTGCAAAACCTCATGTACGACATCTCCCAGCTGGCCCTGCCGTGGGACAAGATGGACAAGGAATACCTGGCCAAGCCACGCAAGTGGGACGCGAAAAACATCGGGCGCTTCATGATCTGGATCGGGCCGACCTCGTCGATCTTCGACATCACCACCTTTGCCCTGATGTGGTACGTGTTCAGCGCCAACAGCGTGGAGATGCAGACCCTGTTCCAGTCCGGCTGGTTTATCGAGGGGCTGCTCTCGCAAACCCTGGTGGTGCACATGTTGCGCACCCGCAAGATCCCGTTCTTCCAAAGCACCGCCGCGTGGCCTGTGTTGATGATGACCGGCGTGGTGATCGCGCTGGGGATCTACGTGCCGTTCTCGCCGCTAGGCACCCTGGTCGGCCTGCAACCGCTGCCGCTGGCGTACTTCCCATGGCTGGTGGGCACCCTGCTCAGCTACTGCTGCGTCGCGCAACTGATGAAAACGATCTACATCCGCCGCTTCAAGCAGTGGTACTGATCCTCCCGCCGTTCAAACGGTGGCGGTCGCCCGGCCGTCACCGTGCATTACAAGGATTCGAATATGCGCGTCTTGATCTGTGCAGGTCGTCATTACGCCGACACCAAGAAGTCCCGCCAAGTGCTGGACGCTTACCACCGCCTGCGCCCGGTGCAGGTATTGATCCACGGCGGCAACCAGTTCCTCGGCAGCGACGTCGAGGAGTGGGCGCGGGAACTGGGGATCGACGTGGTGCGCTACCCGCCCAACTGGCAACGCCACGGCAAGCAGGCGGAACGCCAGCGCAACCATTTCATGCTGGCCGACAGCCGGCCCGACGTGGTCATCGCCCTGCCGGGTGGTGACGACACGTCGGAGCTGGTCTGCCAGGCCAAAGCCAGCGGCATTTCGGTGCTGACCGTAGAAAGCTGAATTCACGCGAGGTGCATCATGCACAACCAACACACGCCGCAACGCCCGGATGGGTTTGCCAAATACCGTGCGCGTCACTATCGCGGCGCACGTCACACTTTGTTGCTGTTGCCGCCGCCCAAGCGCCGCGCACTGCGACGCAACCTGGTATTTATCGGCTTGACCCTGGCCGTGCTGCTGCTCATTGCGCTGCTGTCCAAGGCCCATGCCGCCGGCGGCGCCTACGTGGTCGACGATGGCGCAATCAATGCGCCGGGCACCTGCAACGTCGATGCCTGGTTCAGCGCCAAGCGTCACGAGGGCCGCGACCATAGCGAAACGCTGTCGCCCGCGTGCACCTTCAGCGCCTTGCCCTCGGTGCAATGGGGCGCGGCCCTCTCACGGGCCGGCGGCGAAAGCCAGATCAGCCCGCAACTCAAGGCACAGGTAGTGTCGCGGGAAGACTTGGGGTTGGAGATGGCCGTGGCCGCCGGGGCGCACGTTGCGCTGGATCGTCGGCACGCCTTTGACGGGGCGGACCTGAATCTGCCGTTGACCTGGCAGCCCTGGCAAGCGCTGCGCCTGAACCTGAATGCCGGCTGGACCCACGCCTACGATGATGGCGAGCAGAACCATCGACTGACCTGGGGCAGCGGCTTTGAATATCAATTCGCGCCCGCCTTTACCTTGATCGGCGAGCGCTACGGCCAGCGCGGCGGCGACCAGGCCTGGCAGGCCGGGCCGCGCCTGCACCTTGGCGAGTTTGTCGATGTGGACCTGATCGTTGGACGCAGCCTGAGCGGTGACCGCGATCAATGGCTGACCACCGGCGCCACGTTGCGCTTCTAGGCTTTTGCCTGTTGCTCCAGGTGCAGTTGCAACTGCGGGTCGAGTTGCAGCTGCGCCGCGAGGTCGTCGAGGTAGTTGCGTTCGGCGTCCTGCTGGTCGTCCACCAGCATTACGCTGGCCAGGTACACCTCGGCAGCCACGGCCGGGTCACGGGCAAATTCGGCGAAATCCGCAGCATCCAGAGGCTTGGCGACTTCGGCGTCGAGCCACTGTTGCAACTGCGGGTCGTCGGTGTGCTGACGCAGCTCGTTGGAAATCATCTGCTGCTCTTTTTCATCAATACGCCCGTCGGCCTTGGCCGCCGCGATCAGGGCACGCAATACCGCATGGCTATGGGCTTCGGCCTCGGGGCCGTCGAGTTGGTCCGCCGTCTGGAAGGCGGCTTGCGGCTGGCTGGCCTGCTGGCTCTGCCAGGCCTGATACGCCTGGAAGGCCATCATGCCCAGCGACGCCAGTGCCGCGTAATTCATCCCGCCAGAACGCCCTTGCGCAGGACGTGCAGCCGCCCCGCCGCCCAACAGGCCGCCGAGCCCACCCAGCAACCCGCCTAAACCGCCACCCGCCGAGGCATTGCCGGTGCTGGTGCCTTTCAATAAACCGCCGAGCAACCCACCCAGGCCGTTGCCCGAGCCACTGCCGCCCGATTGACCGGCGCGCAGGAGTTGTTCCAGTAGATCGCTAGTGTTCATGCTGTGACCCTCCGAGGGCGCACTGTTGGCGTCTAACAACCATAGCCCGCGCCTGCCGGAACACCATGACCGCCGAGCGGGCGCGGCTTATGATGGCGCCACCATGCTTTCGAGAGAGCAACCCCGTGAACCGGATTGAACACATCACGCTGATGGCAGGCTACAACCAGTGGATGAACCAAAAGGTGTATGACGCCGCCAGCCACCTCACGGACGCGCAACTGCAGGAAGATCGACGGGCCTTTTTCGGCTCGATCCTGGGCACGCTAAACCACCTGGCCCTCGGCGATACGGTGTGGCTCAAGCGCTTCGCCCGGCACCCGGCGGGTTATTGGGCGCTGGCGCCGCTTGAGGCTGTCGCCATGCCGAGCGATCTCAAGCACCTGGCCTTTGCCGATCTGCGCACACTTGCCGCCTACCGCGTCTGGCTGGACCAACTGATCGTCGACTGGGTCAACACCCTGCAAGCGCCCGAGTTTGACCAGCGCTTGCAGTACCACAACATGCGCGGCGTCGCGGCCGACAAGGACTTTTTCAGCCTGTTGCTGCACTTCTTCAACCACCAGACCCACCACCGTGGCCAAGTGACCACGCTGCTGAGCCAGGCCGGTGTGGATGTGGGCGACACCGACCTGCTGGCCTTGATTGACTGAACTCAGCGCGCGGTGAACTCAGCGTAGGCCTGCAACAGTCGCGGGAACGCCTCCGGCTGCGGCAATCGCGCAAAGCTCTCGACAGCCGGGGTGGTGACCCAGGCCAGTTTTTCCCGGGTCCAGGTTTCCATGAAGGGCACGTAGTCGCTGGCGTTATCCAACAAGGTGGCGCGCACATTGACGAACTCATCGATGCCATGGGGACGGGTAAACAGCCAGCTCATGCAATGGGGGCAAAAGTAGTGACGGTCCACCCCGTGCAACCCACCAATCACCGGGCAACCGGCGGTGACGGTGAAGCCGCTGGCCGGAACCAGGGCGCTGAGGGAGAACGCGCTGGAGGACATTTTCTGGCAGCCGGTGCAGTGACACGCCATGGTAATCACCGGGGCCACGCTGACACTGAAACGCACGCGATTGCAGCGGCAACTGCCCTCGTGTGGCTGGGTTTCGACGCTCATCATTGCTTCCTTTTTATGATTGGGTGCGCGGCAGGGTACCAAACAAAAACGAACGCGGCTGTGCAGGCGGGGTCACAACGTTGAGGCTCCGGGAAAAACCTTCCCGCCCTCCCCTATAAGAAGGAGATGCTCGTATGGTCATTCACTTCAAGGTCGCCGGCCATCTTGCCTGCGGCCACCACGGCACCAACCTCCCCTCCAGCACCGAGCTGAACCGGGTCAAGTGCCGTACCTGCCGCAATACCGACGCGTACAAAGAAGCCCGCCGCACCCAACGCAACGCGGCCCGCCGTAGCGCTCGCCGCGCTAAAACCCACACCGCCGGCGACTGGCGCAGCGCGTGGACCCAGCGCCTCACCGACCTGCCCGGCTTGCAGCGTTTACCACGGGGCTTCAGTGGGCAGCCATTCGTGTAAAGCCAGCACGGCGCCTGCCCGCGCGGGCGCCGCTTCCATTTGCCAGGCAGCGCTTCTGAACTCCACCAGAAATCCCGTGTAGATCACTGATCTATCGAGCTTTTTCCTGCACGCATGAGCACCATAAAGGTGCTATTCGAACTTGCACCGAAGCGCCTGGGCCTATATATTCCCAACCCTGCTGCACCGCGCTACCGCCCGAATGGCGAAACTGGTAGACGCATGGGACTTAAAATCCCCCGCTCGTAAGGGCGTCCCGGTTCGATTCCGGGTTCGGGCACCATCTATATCAAGGGCTTGCGTGATTAACTTCATGCAGGCCCTTTGTGTTTCTGCTCCGCAATGCTAGAAAAGCTGTTTCATAAATTCCTGAGTCGTTACGTCCAACCCACGATCTTCACCGAATACAACTTTAACCCCATCATTTGCCCTTAGCAGCATCTCACTGTGCATACCAAGAGCGGCCTCTTGATGGTAATACTCGTACCGCTCCTGCATGTATTTATCCTTGTCGGCTTGCAGGCGTTCAGATGCCAGGGCCTTGCGGTTCGGATCCGTCTCTTGGGCTAGAGCGCGCTCATCCTCTTGCAGACGCTGCGCAGTTATTCCGAGTCGCAAATCTGCCTTACGAAAGCGCGTCTGGGTGCGTATGACGTTCAAGGCACGAGTTGTGAACTCTATTGCCGCCTCTCTTTTCGTCTCGGCGCCCGACCAATCGGCAGATTGCATCTCGAGCAGGTCGGCCGCCAGCTCATTCACAGCATCCTCACCGCGCGCCAAGTAGCTGGACAGGTCTAGTCTCGGTTCCCGTTTAAACGCAAGCAAATGCATGGACACCATTGATGACGCTTTTGCCACGTTATCCCGGCTATGCAGTTCGCTCCATCTATAAGCGGCTGCTCCACATCCGAGAATGACCAGTAAAAGCATGACGATAGTTTTTTTCATAGATCCCTCCATGGCCCCCTTTGAAACCCGCCTCCTGGCGGTTTTTTCCGTTTGATCGTCACACACTGCCACATCAAGGCTTGATCTTTTTCAGCTCGCCCAGCAACTCAAGCAACTGCTGCATGTTGTCTTCCCCGAACTGGCGCTGGATCTCCAGATAGCCGCGCTCCATGCCCTCGCTCATCGACAGGAAGCACTGGTGCCCCTGCACCGTCAGGCTGAGAAAGATACGCCGCTGATCCTCGCTGGATTTACGCCGTGCCACCAGTCCATCGCGCTCAAGGCGTTTCAACACACCGCTCATGCTGGGTTTGAGAATGCACGCCTGGTTGGCCAACTGATGGCTTTCCAGTTCGCCCTGCTGACGCAAGATGCGGATCACCCGCCATTGCTGCTCGGTCAGGTCGTGTTCGTTGAGCCCTGGACGAAAGAAGGCCATTGCGGCCTCGCGTGCCTGGAGCAGTGTGAGGGTCAGAGAAGGTCTGGGATTGGCCATTTCGTGTGCGCGCTGTGGAAGAACGGTCAGATTAAGGTCGGCAGCCCTCGGGTGCAACAGCGGGGCAGGCGGCATGTTGCTCAAACCCTACGAAGCGTTGCAGGAAGGCTTTGCTTTTTTGCGATATCGATAATATGTTAACGACACAAAGGGGCACCCATAGTCCCTGCCAACGATCCCAATAAAAACAACAAGGAATCACCCTCATGCGCGTCAGCACCCGCAGTGCTTTGGCCTCACTGAGCCTGTGCACCACCGCCCTCCCGTTCCATGCCTTTGCCGACTTTATCCAGGACAGCAAAGCCACGCTAGAAACCCGTAATTACTACTTCAACCGCGACTATCGCCAGGCAAATGCGCCGCAAAGCCAAGCCACCGAATGGGCCCAGGGTCTGGTCTTGCGTTACGAGTCCGGCTTTACGGACGGCACACTGGGGTTCGGCCTGGATGCGTTGGGCCAGGTCGGGATCAAGCTTGACTCAAGTCCGGACCGCCACGGCACCGGCCTGTTGCCCTACGGCGCCAGTGGCCGGGCGCCCGACAGCTACAGCGAGCTGGGGCTGACCGGCAAAGTGCGCTTGTCGCAGACCGTGCTGAAAGTAGGCACCCTGCAACCGCAACTACCGGTGGCCGCGTTCAACGACACGCGCCTGCTGCCCTCGACCTACAGCGGCGAACTCATCACCTCCAAGGAATTCGACGGTTTGACCGTGAATCTGGGCCGCCTGGAACAACAGAACCTGCGGGACTCCAGCAGCAACGATTCCATGAGCTACGCCGGCGTCAACACCCGTTATCTCGACCTTGCCGGCGGCAGTTATGCGCTGACCCCCACGCTCACCGCGAGCTACTACCATGCGCGCATGAAGGACATCTACAGCCAGGACTTCGCCGGTTTTACCCACGATATGCCCTTGGGCGGCGGGGTCAGCCTGCGCTCGGACCTGCGCTATTTCGTCACCCGTGAAGACGGCGACCACCGCCTGCGCGCCGCCACCCGCGTGGATGGCGGGCGGATCAACAACCGGTTCTTCAACGGCATGGAAAGCTTGAGCATCGGCGGTCATCGGCTCGGCGTGGGTTATCAGAACCTCTCGGGGCAAGGCGATTTTGCCTACCCGGGCCTTGACCCCTATTCCGTCAACCTGGTCACCATCAACGTCTTCACCAAAGCCGAAACAGACGCCTGGCAGCTGCGCTATGACTATAACTTCGCCGCAATGGGCCTGCCGGGGCTGACCTTCATGACCCGTTACGTCAGCGGCTCCCACATCGACACCAACCGCGTCAGTGGCGGCACCGAGCGCGAGCGGGACACGGACCTGAGCTACGTGGTGCAGAGTGGCACGTTCAAGAACCTCAACATCCGCTTGCGCAATGCAACGCTGCGCTCCGGCGGCGGCTTGACCACCGACATCGACGAAACCCGGCTGATCGTCGGCTACAACCTGTCGCTGTTCTAAGGCCGTGGAAAGTGCAATCGATCCACCGTAAAGCGCATGTCCGTGCCGCGCAAAATCCATCAGCATGGGTCTCTCTTTCTTCAGCCGCGCCCTGCGCGGTTTTTTTCGCAGCCGTTGGATGAAGACGGAACAGACCGATGCTGGCGCTAGCGCAAACCCGCCTGACGTTGCCGATACTCCCCCGGAGTCATCTGCGCGTAGCGCTGGAAAAACCGACTGAAGTAAGCCGGGTCCTTGAACCCCAGCTGGTAGCAGATTTCGTTGGCCGAACCCCGTGTAAACAGCAACAAGCGCTTGGCTTCCTGCATGACGCGCTCAAGCACCAGGCGCTTGGAGGGCAAGTCGGCGATACGTCGGCACACGTCATTAAGCCTTGCCTCCGTAACGCCTGCGGCCTGCGCATACCGCGCCAATGCCCAGTGCTCAAGGTAGTGGGCTTCGATCAGCTCATTGAAGCGATGGAATATCTGCAAATCCTCATGCCGCGCGGGCGTTGCCTCGAGAGAATTGGCGCACAGCCGCAACAGGCTAATCATGATAAGGCGCGTCAGACTCAACAGCGCCGCACTGTGGCCAGCCGCCGTGTTGTTCATCTCGACGCGCAACTCTTCGAACAAAAACGCCAATCGCCGCGCTTCGCCCTGGTCTTCGGGGGCCAGCCGATCCAACGCAACACAGGCCGCTGCCAATTGCGGGCCCGGCGCCAGGCCAGGGTCACTCTCGATCAATTGCCAGACGAGTTGCTGGCGCACGGTCAACACATGCCCGTCGCTGTCGGCTTCGGTGACAAACGAATGGGGGATCGTCGGCGGCGTGAGGAAAAACATCGGCCCCGACTCCAGGTATTGCTGGTCATCAAGGTAGACACGCACCGCACCGCTTTTGACGTAGTGCACCTGGAAAAAACGATCGTGCCGATGCACCGGCATATTGCGCCCGAAAAAGCCCGCGAGGTTGCCCAGCTTGTCGTAGTGCACCTCGCTGTCGCTGTAGCGCTGGTCGTAGACCTGCCCGATGTTGATGTTGGGGATCGGGTGACGATCGTTCATCTGTCTGTACTCATTATTTTTGTCGGTATCGCCGGTAGCGCAGCTCATGTTGCGCCTGCGAAAAGACTTTCGCCACCGGCATAGGCCTTGACGATCGTTAACATCTTAATTATAACGTTAACACATTAACAATTGAGGCGAGGCCAACCGCGCCCCGCCCCTGCCAGGAGAAAAGCATGAGCCGTGCCTTGCATGACGCTGCGACCGGCACCCTGTTCGGTGTTGCACTGAACTACCAGGGTCTGGTTGATCTGCATCTCGCTCAATTCCACGAAGCGCCGTATAAACAGCCGCCGGTCAAACCGGTGCTGTTTATCAAGACGCCCAATACGCGCAACGGCCACGATCAGGCAGTGGTTTACCCAGCGGGAATCCAACACCTGCAGCCCGGCCCCGCACTGGGTGTAGTGATCGGCAAGGACGCCAGCCGTGTCACTGAGGCACAGGCCCTCGACTACGTGGCCGGCTACACCATCGTCAACGAGTTCAGCCTGCCGGAAGACAGCTACTACCGTCCGGCGGTCAAGGCCAAATGCCGTGATGGTTTTTGCGCAATCGGCCCGGAGCTGATCTCCCGCGACCAAATCAAGAATCCACACGACTTGAGCCTGAAGCTGTTGGTCAACGGCGAACTGCGCCAGGAAAACTCCACGGCAAATTTCGTGCGCAGCCTCCCGCAACTGATCGCTGAAATCACTGAATTCATGACCCTGCACGCCGGTGACGTGTTGATCACCGGCACCCCGGAAGGCCGCGTCGATGTGCTGCCGGGTGACCGGGTCGAAGTGCAGATCAGCGGCCTGGGTAGCCTGGTCAATCACATCGTCGCCGAGCAGGAGGCCACTGTATGAGACACGCACTTATCCGTTTTGAAGGCGCCATTCATGCCGCCACCGTGGAAGGCTACGACAACACCCTGCTCCTCGCCGACGGTCGCCGCCTCCCCGCCAGCGCCGTCGAGTGGCTGCCGCCTGCCACCGGCAGCATGTTCGCCCTGGGCTTGAACTACGCCGACCACGCGGCGGAACTGGCCTTCGCGCCACCGACCGAACCCCTCGCTTTTGTTAAATCCGTGGGCACCTATACCGGCCACGAGCAGATCACCTGGCGCCCGGACAACGTCGCCTACATGCACTACGAGTGCGAGTTGGTGGCGGTCATCGGCAAAGCTGCCCGCAACGTCAAGCGTGAGGATGCCCTTGATTACCTGGCCGGCTACACCCTGTGCAACGACTACGCGATCCGCGACTACCTGGAAAACTACTACCGCCCCAACCTGCGCGTGAAAAACCGCGACGCCACCACCCCGGTCGGTCCCTGGATCGTCGACGTGGCCGACGTGCCCGACGCCTCGAACCTGAAGCTGCGCACCTGGATCAACGGCGAGCTGCGCCAGGAAGGCAGCACAAAGGACATGATTTTCGACATCCCCTACTTGATCGAATACCTGTCCAGCTTCATGACCCTGCAACCGGGCGACATGATCGCCACCGGCACCCCGGAAGGGCTCGCCGATGTAGTGCCGGGCGATGAAGTGATCGTCGAAGTCGAGGGCGTCGGCCGCCTGGTCAACCGGATTGTCAGCGAAGCCGAATTCTTCAAGCAGCAAACTCTCAAGAACAAAAAACTCGCTGAGCAAGAGGCGTGAACAGCATGATCAAGCACTGGATTAACGGCTGCGAAGTCGAAAGCAAAGACGTGTTCGTCAACTACAACCCCGCCACCGGCGAGGCGATTGGTGAGGTGGCCAGCGGCGGCGCCGAAGAAGTCGCACAAGCCGTGGCCGCCGCCAAGGAAGCCTTCCCCAAGTGGGCCAACACCCCGGCCGCACAACGCGCCAAGCTGATGCGCAAACTCGGCGAGCTGATTGAGCAGAACGTGCCGCGCCTGGCCGAGCTGGAAACCCTGGACACCGGCTTGCCGATCCACCAGACCAAGAACGTGTTGATCCCACGCGCCTCCCACAACTTCGATTTCTTCGCCGAAGTGTGCACGCGCATGGACGGCCACACCTACCCGGTCGATGACCAGATGCTCAACTACACCCTGTACCAGCCGGTGGGTGTGTGCGCGCTAGTGTCGCCGTGGAACGTGCCGTTCATGACCGCCACCTGGAAGACGGCGCCGTGCCTGGCGCTGGGCAATACCGCCGTGCTGAAAATGTCCGAGCTGTCGCCGCTCACCGCCAACGAACTGGGTCGCCTGGCTGTCGAGGCCGGCATTCCCAATGGCGTGCTCAACATCATCCAGGGCTACGGCGCGACGGCCGGTGACGCGCTGGTGCGCCATCCTGATGTGCGCGCCATTTCCTTCACCGGGGGTACGGCCACTGGCAAGAAGATCATGCAGACCGCCGGGCTGAAAAAGTATTCGATGGAACTGGGCGGTAAATCGCCCGTAGTGATCTTCGAAGATGCCGACCTGGAGCGCGCACTGGACGCGGCGCTGTTCACGATTTTCTCGTTGAATGGCGAACGCTGCACCGCCGGCAGCCGGGTGTTCATTCAGGAAAGCGTGTACCCGGCCTTCATCGCCGAGTTCGCCGCGCGGGCCAAGCGCCTGATCGTTGGTGACCCGCAAGATCCGCAGACCCAAGTGGGCTCGATGATCACCCAGGCCCACTACGACAAGGTCACCGGCTACATCAAGATCGGTATCGAAGAAGGCGCCACCCTGCTGGCTGGCGGCCTTGAGCGCCCGGCCAACCTGCCCGCACACCTGGCCAAGGGGCAGTTCATCCAGCCCACTGTGTTCGCGGACGTAAACAACAACATGCGCATCGCCCAGGAAGAAATCTTCGGGCCGGTGGTGTGCCTGATCCCCTTCAAGGACGAAGCCGAAGCCTTGCAACTGGCCAACGACACCGAGTACGGCCTGGCCTCCTACATCTGGACCCAGGACATCGGCAAGGCCCATCGCCTGGCGCGTGGCATCGAGGCCGGCATGGTGTTCATCAATAGCCAAAACGTGCGTGACCTGCGTCAGCCGTTCGGTGGCGTGAAAGGCTCCGGCACCGGGCGCGAAGGCGGCCAATACAGCTTCGAGGTGTTCGCCGAGATCAAGAACGTGTGCATCTCGATGGGCAGCCACCACATCCCGCGCTGGGGCGTGTAACCGGACCACCGTGTGCGGCGGGCTTCACTTATATTCGTCGAAGACCGCCGCACAAGCACCCAACAACAAGAAAGGAGCCTCACCATGGGCACGCTGGCATTAGCCGCCAAGATTACCCACGTTCCGTCCATGTACCTCTCTGAGCTGCCCGGCCCACGCCAGGGCTTTCGCCAGGCGGCCATCGACGGCCACTATGAAATTGCGCGCCGCTGCCGCGAACTGGGGGTCGATACCATCGTGGTGTTCGACACGCACTGGCTGGTCAACGCCAATTACCACGTGCTGTGCGGCCCGCATTTCAAGGGGGTGTACACCAGTAACGAACTGCCGCATTTCATCAGCAACATGCCGTACGAGTTCCCCGGCAACACTGAGCTGGGCCTGTTGCTCGCCGAAGCCTGCAACCGTTTCCAGGTCGAGACCATGGCGCACCACGCCACCACCCTCGGCCCGGAGTACGGCACGCTGGTGCCGATGCGCTACATGAACCAGAACCAGGACTTCAAGGTGATCTCCGTGTCGGCCCTGTGCACCTCGCACTATCTGGCGGACAGCGCGCGCCTGGGCTGGGCGATGCGCAAGGCCGTCGAAGATCACTACGACGGCACGGTGGCGTTCCTCGCCAGCGGCTCGCTGTCGCACCGCTTTGCGCAGAACGGCCAGGCGCCGGATTTTGCCACTAAGGTCTGGAGCCCCTTCCTGGAAACCCTCGATCACCGCGTGGTGAAAATGTGGGAGGACGGCGAGTGGCCCGAGTTCTGCGGCATGCTCCCGGAATACGCGGCCAAAGGCCACGGCGAAGGGTTCATGCACGACACCGCCATGCTCCTCGGCGCGCTGGGCTGGAGCGACTATGACGGCAAGGCCGAAGTGCTGACGCCCTACTTCGGTTCCTCCGGCACGGGGCAGATCAACGTGGTGTTCCCGGTGACGCCGCAAGACGGCGCCAACATCCCCCCGGCTCAAGCGGCCAACCCTGGCGCGGTGTTATCCACCAGTCGCCTTTAAGCGCAGGAGACTCGACATGCCGCACCTGGTGCTGCTTTACACCCCCGAGCTGGAGCAAGAGACGGACATGTCCGCGCTCTGCCGTGCCCTGGCCGACACCATGCTGGAACAGCGCGACGAAGCCGGCAAAGCCGTCTTCCCAACGGGCGGCACCCGCGTGCTGGCCTACCCGGCGGCCCACAGCGCGGTGGCCGACGGCAATGGCAACTACGGTTTTTGCTACGCCAACCTGCGCATGGGCAGCGGCCGCAGCCACGCCGTGCACCAGGCCGTCGGCGACAGCCTGCTGGCGGTGCTGCGCGCCCATCTGGAGCCAATCCTCCAGCGCCGCCCGCTGGGCATCACCCTGCAAATCGATGAAAGCGCGGCGCAGGTCTACGACGCCAAGCACAGCAGCCTGCACCCGTTGTTCAACAAATCCAGCTGAGGGCGGCCCGCCGCCCTCCTCCCGTGCCTATCTCATATAAAAAGAAGTACAACATCATGAGCACAGCCAACACTGCCACACAGCCTTTGCGCCATTCGCAAGACAGCACCCACAGCACCATCACCTGGCGGCTGATGCCGCTGTTGCTGGTGTGCTACCTGTTTGCCCACCTGGACCGCATCAACATTGGCTTTGCCAAGATGCAGATGAGTGCCGACCTGCACTTCAGCAATACCGTGTACGGCTTCGGCGCCGGCCTGTTTTTTGTCGCCTATGCCTTGTTTGGCGTGCCCAGCAACCTGGCGCTGGACCGTTTCGGCCCGCGCCGCTGGATCGCGTGCTTGATGGTGGTGTGGGGGATTTTGTCCACCAGCATGCTGTTCGTCAACGATGCCACCGGCTTCTACGTATTGCGCTTTTTGCTCGGTGTGGCGGAAGCGGGGTTCTTCCCGGGCATCCTGGTGTTTCTCAATCGCTGGTACCCGGCGCGCCGACGTGCCCAGGTCACCGCGCTGTTCGCGATTGCCGTGCCGATGGCCGGGGTGATCGGCGGCCCATTGTCGGGCGGCATCCTTGAGGCCTTCCACGACTTCGGCGGACTGCGGGGCTGGCAGTGGATGTTCCTGATTGAAGGCGCACCGGTGGTGCTGCTGGGGCTGGTGGTCCTCAATTGCCTGCCTGACTCTTTTGAAAGCGTGAACTGGCTGACCGATGCACAAAAGGCTCAGCTGCGTGAGCAACTGCACAGCGAAGAGCAACGCAAAGCCATCACCTCGTTTGCCGGCATCCTCAAGGACTCCCAGGTCTGGGTCCTGGTGGCGGTGTATTTCGCCGTCATGCTCGCGGTGAATACCCTGGCGTTCTGGATGCCGTCGCTGATCCACGGCGCCGGGATCGGCAGCGATGGCAAGGTCGGTTTGCTGAGTGCCGTGCCTTACCTGGCGGGCTGTTTTTTCATGATTGCCTGCGGGCGTTCCTCGGACCGTCGCCGCGAGCGCCGCTGGCACTTGCTGGTGCCGCTGTTGATGTCCGCCGCCGGCATTGCCATCGCCGGCCTGCTGCCACACAACCCGCTGCTGGTGATGACGGGCTTGATCGTCGCCGGCATGGGCGCCAGTGCCGCCCTGCCGATGTTCTGGCAACTGCCACCGGCGTTCTTATCCAACTCGACCCAAGCGGCGGGCATCGCCCTGATCAGTTCCTTCGGCAGCATCGCGTCGTTCCTGGCGCCGTACCTGATCGGCTGGATGCGCGACAACACCCAAAGCGCCAGCCTGGCCCTGTATGTCCTCGCGGCCTTTATCACCTTGGGCGCCTTGCTGGTGCTGCGCACCCAGGCCGCCATCGTCAATCCACAGTAAGAGACCCTGAACATGCTTCCTTCCAGCGTGATACAGCAAGCCGCCGCACAACTGGACCAGGCCGAACGCACGGGCGAGCAAGTGCGCCAGTTTTCCCTGGACTACCCCGACATCACCATCGAAGACGCCTATGCCATTCAACGGGCCTGGGTCGAGAAAAAGATCAAGGACGGGCGCAAGCTCGTCGGCCACAAGATCGGCCTGACGTCGCGCGCGATGCAAGTCTCCTCGAACATCAGCGAACCGGACTACGGCGCGCTGCTGGACGACATGATCTTTGACGAAGGCACTGACATCCCGTTCAGCCGTTTTATCGTGCCCCGGGTCGAAGTGGAGCTGGCCTTTATCCTCGGCAAGCCGCTTAAAGGCCCGAACTGCACGATTTTCGACGTCCTCGACGCGACCGAATGGGTCATCCCGGCCCTGGAGATCATCGACGCGCGCATCCAGCAAATCGATCCGCAGACCAAGGCCACGCGCAAAGTCTTCGACACCATCTCCGACAACGCGGCCAACGCCGGTGTGGTCATGGGCGGACGCGCCGTACGCCCGACGGACATCGACCTGCGCAAAGTTCCCGCCGTGCTCTACCGCAACGGCGTGATCGAGGAGTCCGGGGTGTCCGCCGCCGTGCTCAACCACCCGGCCAAAGGCGTGGCCTGGCTGGCAAACAAGCTGGCGCCGTATGACGTCACGCTACAGCCTGGGCAGATCATCCTGGGCGGCTCGTTTACGCGCCCGGTGGCCGCCAATCCCGGCGATACCTTCCATGTCGACTACGACATGCTCGGCTCCATCTCCTGCCGTTTTGTCTGACGAGGAACCTGTCATGGATATGCCGGTAAATCTATTCAAGCAACGCCTGGGCAGCGGCACCGCGCAAATCGGCTTATGGCTGGGCCTGGCGGACGCGTATTGCGCGGAACTGGCGGCCAACGCCGGTTTCGACTGGCTGTTGATTGACGGCGAACACGCGCCCAACGACTTGCGCGGTATGTTGAGCCAGCTGCAAGCGGTGGCGGCCTATGCCAGCCAACCGGTGATTCGCCCGGTGATTGGCGATACGGCGCTGATAAAGCAAGTGTTGGACCTTGGCGCGCAGACCCTGCTGGTGCCCATGGTGGAAAGCGCCGAACAGGCGCGCCAGCTGGTGCGCGCGATGCATTATCCGCCCCAAGGCATTCGCGGTGTTGGCAGTGCACTGGCGCGGGCTTCGCGCTGGAACAGCATCCCCGGGTATCTGGAGTTGGCCAACGCGCAGATGTGCCTGCTGGTGCAGATTGAAAACCCCGAAGGGCTGGCCAACCTCGACGCGATTGCGGCGGTGGACGGCGTCGACGGGGTGTTTATCGGGCCTGCCGACCTCAGCGCCGCCATGGGCCATCGCGGCAACCCGGGCCATCCTGATGTGCAAGCGGCGATTGAGGACGCGATCGTGCGCATTCAACGGGCGGGCAAAGCGGCTGGCATTCTCAGCGCCGACGAAACCCTGGCGCGCCGCTATATCGAACTGGGCGCGGCGTTTGTCGCGGTCGGGGTCGACACCACGGTGCTGATGCGCGGGCTGCAAACCCTGGCGGGGAAATTCAAGGACACGCCGCTGCCAGCCAATGCTGGCGGCGGCGTTTACTAAAACCGCCAACGCCATGTACCCAGACCGCTTGCATGTGAATGCAGCGGTCTTTTTGCTTAACGCTTGATCGCCTTCAGTTCGGTGAGCAAGGCCAGCAAGGTCTGCAGTTTCTCGGCGCCGAAGCGTTCCTGCAGGCGCTGGTAGTTTTGCTCCATGCACTCGCTCATCGACGCAAAACACGCCTGCCCGCCTTCTGCCAACGTCACCAAGACCCGGCGCTGGTCCTGTTCGGCCTTGCGCCGATGCACCAGGCCAGCCGCTTCCATGCGGCTCAGGACACCGGTCATGCTGGGTTTGAGAATGCAGGCCAGGTCGGCCAGGCGATTGGTTTCCAGTTCGCCCTGCTGAGTGAGGATGCGGATAACGCGCCATTGCTGTTCGGTCAGGCCATGTTCATTGAGTGAAGGCCGGAAAAAGCTCATGGCGACTTCGCGTGCTTGCAGCAGATTGAGGGTCAAGGACGGGCGGGGTTTGGACATGCTTCACAGCCAGCTATTTTGTTAATACGTTAACCAACTTATCACAGCCTGCCCAGCCTGTGGCTCTGCATCTGCCAGCTGGCGCGGGCGCTGGCACGCAGGTACAAAAGCGAAGGCAGGCACAGTCAAGACACCTACCGCTCGTTAGGCCCTTAATGTGCGCCATGGAACAGGGCTTGCTAACGCCTTGTCGTGACGTTTTTTTCAATCTATTCAGGCCGCGCCATGATCACTATCGAAACGCCAACCTATTACTCGGCCACCAAAAAATACAACCTCGCCTTCCCGACCCTGGAACAGGACATCGAAGCGCAAGTGGTGATCATTGGTGGCGGTTTTTCGGGCATCAACACCGCGCTGGAACTGGCCGAAAAAGGCATCACCAATATCGTGGTGCTGGAGGCGCGCTACCTCGGCTTCGGCGGCACGGGGCGCAATGGCGGGCAGATCATGGCGGGGATCGGCCACGACCTGGAAAAAATCAAAAGCAGTGTCGGTGAAAAGGCCTGCGCGAGATCTTTGAAATCAGCGAATTGGGCGCGGGCATTATCAAGGATCGCATCGCCAAATATGCCATCGATGCGGACTTCTGCCATGGCTACGGCTACATGGGTTTCAATGCGCGTCAGGCCAAGACACTACGGGCCTGGGAGAAGGATTTCAAATCCATCAATACCCGCGACGAGATCCGCTTCATGGAAGGCAGCGAGGTCAAGCAGATCATCGGCTCCGACGCCTACAGCAGCGCCCTGTTGCACATGGGCGGTGGCCATGTGCATTCCCTCAACTTGCTGCTGGGCGAAGCCAAGGCGGCCTCTGGCCTGGGTGTACGCATCTTTGAACACAGCCCGGCCCTTGAAGTGACCTACGGTGAACAGATCACCGTGCGCACCGGGCGTGGCTCGGTGAAGGCGCAAAAGTTGCTGTGGGCGTGCGACAGCTTCCTCAACAAGCTGGAGCCGGAACTGCACAAAACCACGATCAACACCTACGCGTTCCAGATGATGACCGAGCCTTTGCCCGAAGCGCTGATCCAGCGCATCAGCCCGATTCGCGGGGCCTACAGCGATATCCGCCCGGTGATTGACTACTACCGTGTGACCAATGAGAACCGCCTGCTGTTCGGTGCGGCCACGCCGGTGATCGAGCATATTCCCAAAGACCTCAAGGCGTGGAATCGCCAACTGATGCTGAACATCTTCCCCTACCTCAAGGACGTGAAGATCGACCTCGCCTGGGGCGGACCGATGGCGACGGGCGCCAACCTGTTCCCGCAAATCGGCACGCTGAGCGGGCGCCCGAACGCCTTTTATGTCCAGGGCTACGCGGGCTTCGGCGTCACCCCGAGCCACATTATCTGCAAGGTATTGGCCGAGGGCATGAGCGAAGGCTCGTCACGCTACCACCTGATCAGCTCCGTCAAGCACGCACAAATTCTCGGCAAGGATCATATCCGTCCCTTGATCCTCACGGCCGGCAAAAGCCTTCACCAACTCTCGGGCTACTTCAACGGCCGCCGTTGATTGACCCGCTCACCCGACTCACTGGAGAACTGCCATGACCATCACCACGATTGAGCAACACATCACGCTGTCGGCACTGGATGCCTGGGGCACCGTGGCCGACCTCGGCTCGACCATCCTCGAAGGCGAAGTCAGAGCCTATGGCAAGATGACCTTTGGCGCGCCCACCGACCCGGTCAGCAGCGCCTACTTCGGCACCACCAAGGGCAAGTTCCGCATGGAGTACCCGTTCAACGAGCAAGCCACCGTTGTCACCGGTGAAGTGATCCTCACGGAAGAAGCCACCGGCAAAAGTACGCGTTACGGGGTGGGTGACAGCTGGTTTGTGACCAAAGGCACAGCCGTAGTCTGGGAGATTGTCAGCGAAGAGTTCGTCAAGCACTACTTCGCTGTCGCTTGATCGCATCGCTGTCACTGATTGATGACCACTGCCGAGCTTCGGCAGTGGTTTTTTTATGCCTGCATGGCGGCCATGGCAATCGAGTCTCCGAGGATTCGCCATAAGGCGGCGACGCGGCGGCGGTAGGTTTCTTCGTTACCGTAGATCAGCTCGACGTGCAGGCTGTCGATCAGGCCGATGTACGCGTCCTGGAAGATCCCCAGGTCGGTGGCGTTCAGCGTTGGGTGTTTGGCCTTGAGGCTGATCCCAAACAGTTCTCGCATGCGTTCGAGATAAGCCTCAAAACCTGCACTCACCTGCCCCTTGAGTTCGGCAGGTGGAAAAAACGCCGTGCGCAGCAGAAAGCGCAGCGCCGCTGAAGACTCATAGCGCTGCGCAAGGTGGTCGGTGTACAGCGTGTCGAGACTGACCGAAGCGCTGGCCGTCACGGCAAACCGCTCCTCGAGGTACTGACGTTCGGTGGTCAGTGCCAAATCCAGCACCGCGCTGAACAGGTCATCCTTGCTTTTGAAATGCGCATACAACGACGGCTTGCGCATGCCCGCCAGCACTGCGATGTCGTTGAGTGACGAGGCGTCGTAGCCCCGCTCGGCGAAATGCACCAGGGCGATGTCGCAAATTCTGCCCGCTGAGGGGCTGAGCACTTTCATGTGAATATCCTTGCCAGCAATCTTCTATCAATGATTTAACGCAGTGATCTGATCCGCCTTGCCTTGGCGCACACTGATCCAGGTGAGCACACCCACCGCAACGGCGCACAGCACCAGCAAGCCGCCCCACGCCGTGGCGCCGTGGTTACTCACCAGGCCGGTCAGGGGTGTGGCGCACGCCGAGATCCCCAGTTGAAAGGCCCCCAGCAACGCGGCGGTCGAACCCAGCGCGGTGGTTTGCGAAGACATCACCAGGGTCATCAGCGTGGTTTCGGCGATCCCCACGCCCAGCAACGCAAGCGCCACTCCGGCCACCAGCCAAGACAAACCCAAACCGGCAGCCGCACTGATGCAGGCAATCAAAGCACCCGCGACGATGCAGCAGGCACCCGCCACCGCCATGCGTGCCAGGCCGTATTGGCCTACCCGCTTCGCCGCCAGCGAGGCACCGACCAGGATCGCAATACCGGTTGCGCCGAACAGGGTACCAAACTGGGCAGCGGGCAACCCGAAGTCGTTCTGGTAGATGAACGTCGCCCCGCCGATGTAGGCGAACAGGAAGAAGAACACCGCTGACAGGGCCAGCGCCGGTTGCAGAAAACGCGAGTCCTGGGCGATGCGTGCGTACGTACGGATTGCCCGCTTGAAGTTCAGCGGCTCACGCTTGTGCGCGGGCAACGTTTCGCGCAACACCAGCATGGAGTTCACCGCCACCAACGCGCCCAGGGCCGCCAGCACGACCATCACCGCGCGCCAGCCAAAGTGCACATCAATGTAGCCGCCCAGTGCCGGCGCGATAATCGGCGCCACGCCTTCGATGGTCATCAGCAAGCCAAACAGCTTGGCCGCCTGCACGCCCTGGGTGACATCCCGCACCATGCTCATGATGACCACCAGGGTCAGCGCACTGCCCAGGCCTTGGACGAAGCGCGCCAGCAGCAACCAGTCCAGCGTCGGTGCAGCAGCGGCCACCAGTGCGCTCACGCTGAACAACACCAGCCCGGCGATCAGCGGGCGCCTGCGGCCCCACGCGTCGACGACAGGACCGAACAGCAATTGGCCGAGGCCCATCGCCAGCAGGAACACCGTCAACGTCAACTGGATACTGGCCACGCTGGCCGAATACTCCAGCGCCATCTCCGGCAAGCTGGGCAGGTACATATCGACGGCCGACGGGCCGAGGGCGCCAATGGCACCCAAGGCTATGGCGAATTTCAATGTGGGACTGTTTAAATTGATCGATTTCATCATACGCTCACGACTTGCAACCTACCGGTCGGTAGGGTGAAGTCGTGAGGTTAGCCAATGCCCTGGCGAAAGGTCAAGTCGTTAATCAATTAACAGTTAGGCGGCACCCGCCAACACGCCCGATAGCGCCTGCGCGCGGAAATCCTTGGGCGAGTGTTCGAAGTGCTTTTTGAACGAGCGGCTGAAGTGCGCGGAGTCAGTGAACCCCCACTTATAGGCAATCGAGGTGATCGACTCCGCACGCAGGAAGGGATTGGCCAGGTCCGTGGCGCTGCGCTCAAGCCTGGCGCGCTGGATGTAACGACAGACACTGTCGCCCTCTTCCTCGAACAGCCGGTAAAGATGCCTGACCGAAATTTTCAGCCGCCCCGCCAGGCACGCGGGCGTCAGGTTGGTCTGGGCCAAGGACTCATCGATGACCTTTTGCACATAGCTACGCAGGTTCACGCCGCCGAGCACGGCAGCATCGTTGGCCTTTTCCTCGGCCTGTTCAAACCCGGAAGCCAACAGCAGGATAAACGCACTCTGCAAGGCCTCACCCTCGGCCGCCGCGCTATCGGTGCCGTCGCTGCCCTTGCATGCCTGATCCATCAACAAATGCAGCATGCGCCCGCAGGCTTTGGTCGACGAGATCTTGCCAAAGATTGGCGACACCCCTTTGAGCTGACGCTGCACCTGCGCGCGGGACAAGGACAGCGACACATGCTCGATTAGGCCATGGGGGGCAATGGCGCAAGGGCCGACCGAATCCATCAACATCAGGTCGCCGGGCGCCAACTGGATGGTCACGCCGCCCTGGGTGATGTGGGAATAACCGGTGCGCTGGCTGACCAGGAAGCAGTGTTCGTCGTTGTCGCAATCGGCACGATCACCGTAACGCACGATATTGCCGGCGTTGGTGCGCATATTGGCCAGTGACAATCCACCATGGGACCAGGTGGAAATCTCGCCGATAAACAGCGAACGATTGAACGCCAGTTGGGTTTCGAAACGACCACACAATGCCTGCATGGTGGTGGTCCATTGGTCTAGCCCGTCCCAGGCGGCCTGATGGATGCTCATGAATACCTCCGCACGCGATGCTTATTTTTGTACGCCAATAGTTAACATGTTATCTATAGACGCACAACTGTCGATCTATGCAAAGTACATAAGCACAAGCCATGCCACTCAAGGCCTAAAGCGTCTTGAGCACCTGATGAAGAGCCAAGATGCTCTGCTGCAACAGGCGGGTTTGTTCAATACTCAACGAAATATAGCGGCGAAAAGCCGGCATGCGATTGACCACCTCGCTGCCGCCCATATGCTCCAACGCCACGCTCCAGCCGCCGCGCGTGTATTCAAGGGTGATCGTCTTGAAATCCAGCGGCATCAGCGCGTCACGCAACACTTGGTTCGCACTCAGTTCAAGGGTCAACCAATCGGCAAAGTCCTGCGGCCCTTTGCGCCGGCGGCAGACCAACCCCGTGCGGGTAATGGCCCCCGTGTGGTGCACTTGGTAACACCCCTCGCTCCACGCTGAGGCGGGCGTGTGGAAGCGAAACTCCGTGAGCACCACATGCATCAGCAACTGCGCTTCGGCGCGCTCATGCACCTCGATGAGCGGGCCCTCTGAACCGAACTGAAACTGCGCGCGCACTGGGGCCGAAAACTCAAACGAGGGTTGGCCCAGGTTACGGCGCACACGCTCAAGCGTCGCTCCCGGACGATACCCCGTCGGCGCACGCTGGGCGCCGAACAGCTCAGACAGCCTTGCAAGCATGATCCAGTTCCTCGCACGCCTGAATACCAGGTTCCATGGCGAACTCCTTGGCCAATACATCCTCCACCCGCGCCGGCTTGAAGGGGTTGACCTTCTGCACCACCAACGTCCAGAACAACGCGTACACGGCGGTGCCGCCCAACATCACGCCAAACGGAATGTACACATCCGCCGGGTTCATGCCGGGCGGCGTGATAAACCACATGCCCAACAAAATCCCCGCGCTGGAAACGATCTGCGGCAGCGGAAAGAACGGCGAGCGATAGGCCCGTGGCAGGTCCGGGCGGCGAATCCGCAAGATCACCACCGACAGCGTGACCAGCAGGTAGGCGGTGCTCCAGGCACACACGGCCGCCAGCACCAGATGCAGGATGTTGTCCGCGTTACCGCCCAGGTACCAGGCATGCAGGCACGGAATCAGCATTGCCACGAGGATGCACAACAGCGGCGTCTTGAAGCGTGGATGCAAATAGGTGAACACCTTCGGCAACGCCCCATCCACCGCCATGCCATACAGGATGCGTGGCACGCCGGCCATCAGGGTGTTGATGGTTGCGGCGCCGGCAAACAAAAAGCCGATGCCCAGCCACACCGGGCCGATATCCCCCATGACCTGGGCGGCGAACTTGGGAATCGCCATCGGCGTATCCAGCAAGTGCAGGCCGGTCGCCGGGTCCAGCACCAGGTTTTCCACCTGGCGCTTCATCGCGGCGCCATAAATGAACATGCACGACGCCACGCCCACCAGGCCCAGGAGCATCGCCTTGGGCATGGTCGAGGCGGATTTGCGCAAGTCCGGCGCCAGCGGCGTGACAAACTCACAGCCGACAAACATGAACATGGCCATGCCCACCAGCGACAGGATGGTCATCGGATCGCTGCCCACCAGCGACTCGCCAAACCAGCCGTCCAACTCCACCGCCGGCGCCGCGATCAACCCCAGCACGCCAAACACCATCAGCGTGGTCCACATGCCAAAGGTGAGGATGATTTCCGCACGGCCAAACACGCTGACCCCAAAGGCGTTGAGAATGCCGAAGCTGATCACGAACGCCACCCCCAGCAACCACGAACCACCGGCCGACTCGGCCAGGGTGTTGAGGTGTTCGAAGTTCACCAGCGCCATGACCCCGGACAGGATCGTTTCGGCGGTCCCCGCGAACACATGCACGATCAAGTACGCCGACAACGTCCCGGTGATCGCAAAAAAACGCCCCATGCCACAGTTGATGTAGTCATACACCGAGCCGGTGGTGGGCAAGATCGCCGCCGCTTCGGCAAAGGTGGTGGCCTGGGCCAGCATCATCACCACCGCGATTACCATCGCCACGGCAAAGGCTTTGCCGCCAATGCCAAAGCCCATGGTGGCCGTAAGGATGACCGGGCTGGCCATGATCAGGCCGACCGTGCTGGCCAGTGCGGTAGGAAACCCCACCGATCCGCGATTCAAGTGCTCAGTGAGCTTAGGGTTGCTCGACATTTTTTAATGTCCCTGACGTTAGGTTGGCATAAGTAGCGACAGGCTGATCCTTTCTACAGGAGGCTGGCGTCGCCGCACACCCTCACTGTGCGCCCCTGCTCCATGAGCGTCTTGCCCACGGCTGCCGGCGAATTTGTTGCAGCCTGCCAACGGCGTGCAACTGGCGAGCTGAGTCAAATGGCTGGCACGGTGGTTAAAGACGCCTGGCCCCCATGCCCCCCATTAATGGCGCGCTTGATCTTCAACCGCACATCAACAACAGGGGCAATAACAATGGGGCACACCTCAACTACCCGTTCACTCTCAATGGCCGTCGCGCTGGGGCTGGCCAGCGCTGCGTGCGCCCAGGCCGCACAAGCCTATGAGCTGTATGCCGACAGCGATACGCATATCAACGGCAATTTCCTTGCCGTTTATGGTTTGTTCAACAGCCGCAAGAACTACGACGGCACGACCGGTGGTTCCACCTGGCGCGAAGGGTTCATCAAATATGGCTTGAGCCTGGACCGTACGCTAGGCAGCTACGGCAGCGTGTATGGCACGGCCAACCTGGTCAGCTCGGGCACCTGGGGTGACGGCGATGCCGCGGGCCTGAGCAACGGCAGTGAGCGCACCACAAAATTTGACGAAGCCTTCGCCGGCTGGCGCTCAGGCGAGCTGTTCCCGGCCTTGGGCAACGACGGCGTGGACCTTTCCTTCGGGCGGCAGATCATCCAGCTGGGCAACGGTTTTATCATCAACGATGACGGCTTGAATTTCGGCAAAGGCCCGGCAGACGGCAAGCTCAACCGAGGCGGCGCCTACTACCTCGCCGCCCGCCACGCCTTCGATGAAACCGCAGTATTGCGCCTGGGTGGCAAGGACGGGTTGCACGGCAGTGTCATGTGGATCAAGTCGGACAACCGCGCCCAGGCCAAGACCGAGATGGCCGCCGGCACCCTGGACTACAGCGCAGCCCCCGGCACCCTGGGCCTGACCTACATCCATGGCATCGACGTGGATAAGCGCTACGCCAGCGACTTCCAGCAGCAACGCAAAGGCATGGACATCTACAGCCTGCGCGGCAGCGGGGACGCCGGCATCAAGAACGCCCACTTCGGTTTTGAATACGCCTGGCAAGACAAAGACGCCGGCGCCGAGAAAGCCTGGTACGCCGAAGCGGGCTATACCTTCGCCGATACCCTGTGGAGCCCCGACATCACCTACCGCTACAGCCGCTACTCCGAAGGCTGGGACTCGATGTTCAACGGCTACAGCACCGGCTACGGCACCTGGTTCCAGGGCGAAGTGGCCGCCAACTACGCGGGGCCCTTCAACAGCAACACCGCGATCCAGCATGTGGCGCTCAAGGTGCACCCGCTGGAGAACGTCACGGTGGGCACGTTGTTCTTTGATTATTCAACCACCCACAAGCGCGGCAACCTCGATTTGAGCGGCCGGGAGCTGGATGTGTTTGTCGAGTGGGCGGTCAACGAGCACCTGATAATCACCCCGCTCATTGGCCTCTATAAGCCCAAGCAGGATGAAAACACCGGCGGCAATCAAGTCGGCGGCAACGGCACCAACCTGTACAGCCAGGTGACGGTCGCCGTGCCGTTCTGATCCAGGCAGGGCAACCACCAGGGTTGCCCTGCCCTAGCCTCAGCTGGCAATCACCGCCTTGAGCACGGCCTTGAACGTGTCGATCTGCTCGTCCGAAAACTGCCCGAACACCTTGTCCTGCTGTTCCCGGGCAATGGTCCACAAAGACTCGGTCTCATCCACCCCTTTGACGGTCAGCCGCACACGCTCGTTATCGTCGACCACCAGGCCCTTGCGCTTCAGATTAGCCACCGCTTCTTCAATTTCACGCACCGGCATCGCCACTTCACGCTGCAACTGGTTGAGATCGAGCCCGGCGTCATTTTCCAGCACCATCAACATCCGCGCTTCACTGGTGCGCAACCCGGTGGACAGCTGACGCGGCTGGTAGCTGGCCTGATACGCCCGCAACGCCTGGGTCATCAGGTAGTAGAGGTTATGGCTCAGGCGCCCCTGGAAATGGCTGCTCGGCGGCTGGCCTTCGTCGCGCTTGGTCATGCGCGTGTGGGGCAGCACCATCGAATAGGCGCCCTGGTGATACAGCAGGGGCGAACGGCCGAAATCGTCAAACGCCACCACTTTGCCGATCATGATCCAGTGGTCGCCACCGTCGACCTGCTGGAACTTTTCACAGTGAAAACGCGCCGAGCAGTCCGCAAACACCGGCGCACCGCCCTCCCCCGGTTCGAATTCAATTTCGGCGAACCGGTCATCCTTGGGCCGCGCAAAATTATTCGACAAGTCGATCTGATCGGCCGCGAGCACGTTGACGGCGAAGTGGCTGGCCTCTTCAAACACCTCGTGGCTGTTGGAGCGCTTGTCGATGCTCCACAAGATCAACGGCGGGTCCAGGGACACCGAGTTGAAGCTGTTGGCCGTCACGCCGACTTTACGCCCGCTGGCGGTGGCCGCTGTCACCACCGTGACACCGGTGGCGAAGTTGCCCAAGGCACGGCGAAACGCGCGCGCGTCGAAGGGGTTGGCGGGTTGGGATGCAAGGACTTCAGACATGAAAAACTCCCGGGCTGGCCCACGGACCAGCCCTGCTTGTTGTTATGGGGATAGCGCTACGGCGGGGCTCAGACCATCGAAGGATCGGGCTCAAGCCCCATCAACTCGCGCCCGAGGATCTGCGCGCACACGTCATAGTCGGTGTAGGCATGCGCACCGGTGAGGTGGGCATCGCGGAACAGGCGTTGCAGCTCGTTGCTTTCAAACCAGGCGCCACCGCCGGCAGCTTCCATCAAGCGGTCCACGGCCTGGATACACATCTTGGTGGCGTAACCCTGGTTGGTTCGCCAGAACGCCAGGGTTTCACGGCTCGGGTACCGGTGCTGCTCGCTGTACCAGGCGATTTCGTTCCAGCTTTTTTCCAGTAAGGCGCGGGCTGCGGCGACCTGGTGTGTGGACTCGGCCAGGCGCATCAATGCCGGCGTGGCGGCGCCCACTGCTGCACCGGTGTAGGCGCGCACGCGGGTTTTGGTTTTTTCGCGGAACACCTCCAGCGTGCGCTCGGCGATCCCCAGGCTGACGGTGGAAAAGCCGCTGGCAAAATACGGCCGGTACGGCGCGAAGAAGATCCTGCTGTCCGGGTAGAGACCGAAGCCTGCGGATTTGCCTTCCATCATGTCCTTGGCTTTCTGGATGCGGTGCTCGGGCACAAAAGCATCCTTGACGATCAACGTCTTGCTGCCGCTGCCGCGCATGCCTACCGCATACCAGTCATCACGGATCGCGTAATCGCTGCGGGGCAATACGGCGAAGCAATAGTCCTGGCTGCCCTCGGCGTTTTTGCGGCGAAAGCCCATGATCGCCCACTCCGCGTGATCGCACCCCGAACTCCAGCCCATTTCGCCGCTGAAGGTCACCCCGCCCTCGACTTCCTCGGTGCGGCCGAACGGCGCAATGCTGCTGCTGGCGGTGGCATCCGGGTCATCGCCCCATACCTCATCCTGCAAGGTCGACGGGAACATCGCCAATTGATGGCTATGGGTGCACAGCAGGCTCATCGCCCAGGCGGTACTGGCGCAGGACGCGGCCAGCAGCGCGATGCAATCGGCAAACTGGGGCAGGGAAATTTCCAGGCCGCCGTACTTTCGTGGTTGCAGCGCATGGTGCATGCCGATGCTTTTGAGCAGGGCGATATTCTCGGCGGGAACACTGCGATCCTTCTCGGCCGCAAAGGCGTTGGCAGCGATGGCCGGCAACACGGCCTTGAGGTCTTCGAGCAGAGGATTGGGCTTTTTCATGGCGTGGCTCTTTATTATTGGAGGTGAGCGCCTCCCGTGCCGAACAGCCACGGTTGTCAGGAAAACCGTGGCGCCTGGCCAGGAACGCTGAAACATACCGGGCCAGTATGGGTCGCGCAAAAGCCGGGGAAAATGCACGTTCCACGTAGAAGATTGTACTTTTCATAGCGTGCAAGTTGGCAGGCTCAGTCATGCCCGTGACACGCACAGTCAAGATAAACGGCGGCGCCCAGCGTACTTTCCCTTGTCAATGCCTGCGCCTACAGAGCGGCACTGTCACCTGCTGGATTATTGGAGCCTGCCCCATGAGCGATATCCCACTGCTTCCCTGCGTCAGCCAGTTTCTCGGGCGTGATCACGGCCTGTACATCGATGGCGGCTATGTCGCCAGCAGCAGCCACGCCAAACTCAAGGTCATCAACCCGGCCAACGGCGAAGCTATCGCGCAGGTCAGCGATGCGGCCCAAAGCGATGTTGATCGTGCCGTCGAATCCGCCAACCGGGGTTTCAAGACCTGGTCCAACACCAGCCCGGCAGCACGCGCGGCGGTGCTGTTCAAGCTCGCCGACCTGCTGGAGCAACACCGCGAGGAACTGGCGCAGATCGAAACCTGCCAATCCGGCAAACTCATCCACATCGCCCGCGCATTCGAAGTCGACCAGGCCGCCCATTTCCTGCGCTACTACGCCGGCTGGGCGACCAAAATCACCGGCGAGACCATCACCCCGTCACTGCCTTCCTTCGCGGGGGAACGCTACACCGCCTTCACCCTGCGCGAGCCCGTCGGCGTGGTGGTGGGCATTGTGCCGTGGAACTTCTCCACCATGATCGCCATCTGGAAACTGGCCTCGGCCCTGACCACCGGTTGCAGCGTAATCATCAAGCCGAGTGAATTCACCCCGCTGACGATCCTGCGCATCGCCGAACTGGCCAGCGACGCCGGCCTGCCACCCGGCGCCTTGAACGTGGTGACCGGCAGCGGCGCTGTGGGCAAAGCGCTGATCGAGCATCCGGGCACTGATAAAGTCTCCTTCACCGGCTCCGTGCCCACCGGGATTGCCGTGGGCAAAGGCGCGATGGACGCCAAGCTGACCCGTGCCACCCTGGAGTTGGGCGGCAAGAACTCGGCGGCGTTCCTGCGCGACATCGACCTGGATAAAGCCGCCGACGGCATCATCGAAGCCGGCTTCCTGCACTCGGGCCAGATCTGCGCCGCCGCCGAGCGTTTTTTTGCCCACCGCTCGCAGATCGAACCCCTGATGGACAAACTCGCCCAGCGCCTGGCCACCTTGAAGATCGGCTCGCCGCTGGATGAAACCACCCAGTTCGGCCCGGTCACCAACAAACAGCATCAACACAAACTGGCCGGCTTTTTTGCGACGGCACGCGCGCAAAACAACAGGATTGTCTACGGCGGCAACCTGATCGAGGGGCCCGGCTGCTACGTCGAACCCACGGTCATTCTCGCCAACGACGTCAACGACAGCTTGCTCAACGAAGAAACCTTTGGCCCCATCGCGACGTTCTTCCCGTACGACACCGAAGAAGAACTGCTGCACCTGATGAACAACACACCCTACGGCCTCAGCGCCAGCCTGTGGACCAACGACCTGTCCAAGGCCCTGCGCCTGGTGCCGCAAATCCAGGCCGGTACGGTGTGGGTCAACATGCACACCCTGCTCGACCCGGCAGTGCCCTTTGGCGGCATCAAGTCATCGGGGATCGGCCGCGAGTTTGGCGCGGCGTTCATCGACGATTACACGGAACTGAAATCGGTGATGATTCGCTACTGAGTTGAAAGTACCGATTTGCAAGCGCAGGGGCGCCTACGTGATACTTGCGCGATGACACTCAACGACCCTATAAAAACCACTCGCCTGCAGGCTGCTCCAGAGCAGAGGTTTCCCTGATGCCGTCGGCACTCGATAACCCGGCGGCGCAAAACCAGAGCTTCTGGAAAAAGGCCTCGGGTTATGCCCTCCTGGCCTTCCTGGTGGCGTTTTCCAACGGCACCGACCTGACGTGTCTTGCCGAGGGGTTATCGAACCGAAAGCGGGTCTTCAGTCCTGGCTTCATTGCGGTGTGCGTATTTGTGGCCTTGGTTGAGCTGATCCTGCTGAACCACTTCTACGGCACACGCCACTGAACCTCGACCCGCGTTGTCGCTAGTACCCAAACAGCGACTTGCTCTCCAGGTACTCGTCAAACCCCACCTCGCCCCATTCACGGCCATTGCCCGACTGCTTATAACCGCCAAACGGCGCAGCCTGGTCGGCCCGTGCGCCGTTGAGGTGGACCATGCCGGTGCGCAATTGGCGCGCCACCGCGCGGCTGCGTTCCAGGCTCAACGAGGTGACATAGCCCGATAAGCCATACGGGCTGTCATTGGCGATGGCAATCGCTTCGGCTTCGCTGTCGTACGGCATGATCGCCAGCACCGGGCCGAAGATTTCCTCACGTGCGACCAACATGGCCGGCGTGACGTCGGCAAATACCGTCGGTTTCACGTAGTACCCGCGCTCGATCCCTTGGGGCCGGCCCAACCCGCCGGCGACCAACCGCGACCCTTCGGCGATGGCCTCAGCGATCATCGCCTGGACCCGCTCGAACTGCATGACGTTCGCCACCGGGCCGACGGCCGTGAGCGGGTTGCTGTCGTCATGACACACCTGGGCCAGCACTTCCTGGGCAATCTCGATCACCGCCCCTTGCTGCTGGCGCGGCACCAGCAGGCGCGTCGGCGCGTTGCACGACTGGCCGCTGTTGCGCATACAGCCCAACACCGCGTGGCGTACGGCACTTGGCAGGAACGCATCGTCGAGGAGGATATTCGCCGACTTGCCGCCCAATTCCTGGGACACGCGCTTCACTGTATCCGCCGCCGCCTTGGCCACTGCGACGCCGGCGCGTGTGGAGCCGGTGAAGGACACCATGTCCACATCAGCGTGGCTCGCCAGCGCCGCGCCCACACCAGGGCCGTCGCCATGCACCAGGTTGAACACCCCCTTCGGCACCCCGGCCTCGTGCAGCACTTGCGCGATGATCTGCGCAGACAGCGGCGCACGCTCGCTGGGTTTGAGCACCACCGTGCAACCCACCGCCAGCGCGGGCGCCAGCTTGCAGGTGAGTTGGTTGAGGGGCCAGTTCCACGGCGTAATCAGCGCGCACACGCCAATCGGCTCGCGCACCACCAGTGTGTTGCCCAGGCGCCGCTCGAAGCGGTAGTCGCGCAACACATCCAGCGCCTGCACCAGATGGCCAAGGCCTGCCGGCACATGGGCGCTGCGGGCCAGGGACAGCGGCGCGCCCATCTCCAGGTGCACCGCTTCGATCAACGCTTCGCTGTGACGCTTGTAGGCTTCGATGATGGCTTGCAGCAGGTCGATGCGCGTCTGCAACGAGGTCGCTGCGAACTCAGGGAAGGCTCGCCTGGCGGCACTGACGGCGCGATTCACATCCTCGCCATCGCCGAGCATCACGCGGCCAATCACCTGTTCGGTGGACGGGTTCACCACCGCTTCGATGCTGCTGCCGTGGGGTTTTACCCAAGCACCGTCGAGGTAGAACTCAAACAGATCCGACATGCCATGAACTCCCTTCACGCAACATGACCCAAGGCGCCCGCCAAGGTGTCGAACACCTGGGCGATCTCCTGCGGGCTGATGACCAGCGGTGGCGAAATTACGATGGTGTCGCCCGAGCCACGCACCAGCACGCCGTGGTCGAAGCACCATTGTGCAACCTCACTGCCCCGCGCGCCGGCCGCACCGGGGCGCGGTTCCAGTTCGACGGCGCAGAGCAGGCCGAGGGTGCGCACGTCCAGCACCGGGCCAACGTCGCGCAAGGCCAGCGCAGCCGACTGCCACAGCCCGCTGACGGCGTTGACGTGTTGATTGATGCCCAGCTCGCGATGCACCTCGATGGTTGCCAACCCGGCCGCACACGCCAGCGGGTGCGCCGAATAGGTGTAGCCGTGCATCAGCTCGATCACGTTGGCGGGGCCCGCCATGAACGCCTCATACACCGCTGCGCTGACCAACACGCCGCCCATGGGCACGGCGCCATTGGTCAAGCCCTTGGCGGTGGTTATCAAGTCCGGCGTCACGCCAAAGGCTTGCGCAGCAAAGCTATCGCCGACGCGGCCAAAGCCGGTAATGACTTCGTCGAAAATCAGCAGCACACCGTGGCGCGTGCAGATCTCCCGCAGGCGCTGCAAATAGCCCTGGGGCGGCGGGTACACGCCACCGGAGCCGGTCACTGGCTCGACGATCACGGCGGCGACGGTGCTGGGGTCCTGGATGTCGAGTAGTTGCGTCAGCGCATCGGCATAACTGGCGCCGTGCTCAGGCTGGCCGGCGCTGAAACGCATGCTCGCGTCGTACGGCAGCGGCAGGTGCGACACCTCCCCCAGCAGCGGGCCAAAGTCGCGTTTCTGCCGACCAATGCCGGACACCGACAGCCCACCGAACCCCATGCCGTGATAACCCTTGGCCCGCCCGATCAGCTTGGTCCGGCGGCAATCGCCCCGCGCCTGGTGATAGGCCCGGGCGATCTTCAACGCGGTGTCCACCGCCTCGGAACCCGAGTTGGTGAAGAACACCTGTTCCATGCCCGCCGGGCTGATCTCGATCAACCGCTCGGCCATCTCCAGGGCTTGCGGGTGGCTCATCTTGAAGGACGAGACAAAGTCCAGGCGCCCCGCCGCTTCGCGAATCGCTTCGACGATCTTCGGCTGGCCATGCCCGGCATTCACGCACCACAGCCCGGCCATCGCGTCCAGCACACGGCGCCCATCGGTGGTGGTGTAGTGCATGCCATCGGCACTGGCGAACATCATCGGTTGTTGCTGGAACTGACGCATCGGGGTGAACGGCGCCCAGAAGGCCGGGTTGGAAATAGTGGTCATAGGTGCTCCTGCAAAACGGTGGTCTGATGGCCGATCAGCGTCGGGCGCTGCAACGGGCCGGCGTTAACGTTGACGCTGCGGTCCACCCACAAGGTGCCGCCTTCGACACGGCACGTGACCTGGTCACAAAACGCCGTCTCGACAAACTGCCAGGTCATGTTCAGCACGCCGTCTTCACGCCAGCGCGCCTGTGCCACCACCGGGGTGATGTCCGGTTGGTATTGGTGGTGCAGGTAGTGGCCGGTCATGCCGGTCTGGCTTTCGATGGCGTCCACCAGCCCGGCGCGGATGCAATGGGTGCCACGGGGATCGGTGAGGTAGAAATCGCAATAGTCAGGGCCGAACGCCAGGCGCACCTGGCTGACCTGGTCTTCATTGGCCTGCATCACGAACGTGCCGCTGAACTCCGCCTGACGTGGCGAACGCGACGCCCCCGTCAGGGCCGGCCGCCGCTGGTTGGCCAACAGGCGCGCCAACTCGGCATCCGCCGCGCCATCGGTGGGCACGCCCAGCGCGGGCAGCAGGTGTTCCCAGAGCAGGCTGTGCAAGCGCCGCTCGCCCAGGGGCAAGCCTGCAGTAAACGCAATCACGGCGTTATGCCGGGGCAAGACGATGCACTGTTGGCCGAACACACCGGAGGCGTAATAACCGCCGTGCAAGGTCATCCACCACTGGTAGCCGTAGCCTTCGCGGCGGGTGACGGCGGCGTCGCTGGATTCATCGCGGCCCAGGTAGCGCTTGCCATCGAAGGCGCCCATCCACACATCATCGACGTGGCCACGGGTGGCTTCAGCTACCCATTCGCGGGACAGCAATGGCTGCCCGTCCCATTGGCCTTGCTGCAAATGCAGCACGCCAAACTTGAGCAAATCTTCGGTGCTGCAACTCAACCCATTGCCACCGGTGTTGAAGCCGCCAGGGGCGAGGTCCCACTCAATCGGGCCCATGCCCATAGGTTGGAAAATACGCGCGTTGCACAGCGCAAATGCCGTCTGGCCGCTGACCACACTGACGATGGCCGAGAGCATGAAACTCGACGCACTGCTGTAGATGAACCTTTCCCCTGGCCGATCTTCCACCGGTTCATTGAGGAACAACCTGACCCAACTGTCACTGCGCCCGCGCCAGGCGCCACCGGAAATGCCTTGGCGGTGCCCGGTGCGCATGGTCAGCAGATCGCGCACGGTCATGGCCGCGAGGTTGGCGCTGATGACGGCCGGACAATCGCCGGGAAAAAAGTCCACCACCTTGGCGTCCAGCGACAGCACGCCGTCATCCACCAACAACCCGACGGCCATGGCCACCCAGCTCTTGGTCGCCGAATGCTGGACATGCAGGCGCTCGGCGCGATACGGCGCCCAAAACGCCTCGGCCACCACCGCGCCGTCGCGGTAGAGCATAAAACTGTGCAACTCCAGGCCCGCCGCGTTCACCGCTTCGATGAAGTCACTGACGCCCCGCGCCGATACACGTTGTTGGCTAGGCAGTGCCCGGCGCAACGGCAAACTTGTCATTTGATCTATCCCTTAATGTGCACTGCTTGGGCGTGCAACAGGCTGACCCTGTTGCACGCCATGACGGCTACCAGAGCGCCACGGTGTAACCCAGGATCAGCCGGTTTTCGTTGGTGTCACGGGCGAAGTTGCTGGTGGCGCTGGCGTTCTGCCAACGCAGCGACACATCCTTGAACGTGCCGCTCTGCACCACATAGCCCAGGCTCAAGTCACGCTCCCACTCACGCCCTTCGCCGTTGAAGCCGATGACCTTGGCGTTGTCGCCCTTGGCATACCGCGTGGAGAACAGCAGGCCCGGCAGGCCCAACGAGGCGAAGTCATAGTCGTAGCGGGCATGCCACACGCGCTCGCCGGTCTGGGAGAAGTTGGCCAGTTGGTACTCGGTGAACAGGTAGGTGTTGGTGCCGTCCACGTAGGTGAACGGGGTTGAGCCGTACTGCGCCTGATAACCGCCGCTGAGGTTGTGGCCGTACAGGCTGTAACCGATGCGGGTACTCAGCGCACGGTTGTCCACCTTGCCGGCCAGGGCGGCGGCGTCTTCGCTGGCGTTGAAGTAGCGAATGTCGGTCTTGAAGGTGCCGGGGCCCCACTTGAAGCTGTTTTTCACCCCCAGGTAGTGCTGTTGGTAGAGGCTTTCCAGCTGTGCGTAGTGATAGGTCAGCGCGGTGTTCGGGGTGAGCTTGTACTCGCCGCCGGCGTAGCGGAATTCATCGCTTTTCGCGCTGCTTTTGTAGGCGCCGTACTGGCTGGTGAGGCCCATGTCTTCGTAGTGCGTGGAGTCGCGCTGCTTGACCTGGTCCAGTTGGCCGGCGCTCAGGGTCAGGTTGTCGATGTCCTTGGACGTGACGGCCGTGCCACTGAAACTCTGCGGGAACAGGCGGCTGAGGTTGGGTTGCAGGGTTGGCAGGTCGGGCACCATGTAGCCCACGCGCAGCTCGCTTTTGGCCAGGCGCGCCTTGCCGGTGATCCCCAGTTTCGAGTAGTTGTCGTGGGCACGCCGGGCGTAACTCGGTGAACCCGGTTCGGCCACGCTGGAGCGTGCAAGCAGGCCGGTGCCGGAGTTGTCCGGGCTGGAATCGAGCTTCACGCCCAGCATGCCGACCGCGTCCAGGCCAAACCCCACCGTGCCTTCGGTAAACCCCGATTCGACGTTGAGGATAAAACCCTGCGCCCATTCGGCACGCTTGTTCTGCCCGCTGTCTTCGCGGTAATCGCGGTTGAAGTAATAGTTCTTCAATTCCAGCGCGGCCTTGCTGTCGGCGACGAAGTCGGCGTGGGCCAGCAAGGGCATGAAACCGGCGCCCATGACGCTGGCCCCGGTGACGACTTTAGTGATGCGGTTATTCATGTGCAGGTTCCTGGCAGACAGGTTGAGTGGGGTTGTTTTTGTTTTCTTCGGCCATGGCTTCGCCCGCCTCGTCAATCAGCGACCGACGAGGGATGAGGTGCAACACATGGCCTGGGGTGCAGCCGTACCTAAATCACACTGGCGCGCAGGCGATAACTGCCATCCGCACGTTTCTCCAAGGGGCTTGCCGCCGCCAGCAAGCGGCGGGTGTACGGGTGTTGCGGGCTGTCGAAGATGCTGTCGCGCGGGCCCATCTCGACCACCTCGCCCTGGTTCATCACCGCCACCCGGTGGGCGATGCGTTCCACCGCCGAGAGGTCGTGGGAGATAAACAGGCAGGCGAAGCCGTATTGGCGTTGCAGGCGCTCGAACAGTTCGAGGATCTGCTTCTGGATGGTCATGTCCAACGCGGAAATCGGCTCGTCGGCGATCACCAGCTTGGGCCGCCGCACCAGCGCCCGACCGATTGCCACACGCTGGCGTTGGCCGCCCGAGAGCTGGTGGGCGAAGCGCTCGCGAAACTGCTCGGGCAGGCCCACATCCACCAGGGTGTCGGTGACGCGCTGCCGCTTTTGCGCGGCGCTCAGGGCCGGCTCATGGCGCAGTGGTTCGGCGAGGATCTGGCCGACGGTCATGCGCGGGTCGAGGGACGAGTACGGGTCCTGGAAAATCATCTGGCATTGCAGGCGATGCACGCGGTTGGCGGCCTTGAGGATATCCACGCCCTGGAACAGGATCGCCCCGGCGCATGGGTTGACCAAGCCGACCACGGCACGCCCGAGGGTGGTCTTGCCCGAGCCGCTGCCACCGACCAGCGCCAGGGTTTCCCCTGGGGCGATGCTCAGGTTCACCGAATGCACCACGCGTTTAGGCACGCTGCGCCCCCAGAAACTGCGCGGGCCCGGATGTTCGATACATACATCGCGCACCTGCAACAACGCCGCTTCCGCCGCCGGCAAGGGCACCAACTCGCCGCGCCGGGGCAACGCTTCGAGCAACTGGCGGGTGTATTCGGCCTTGGGCGCAAAGAGGATATCTTCGATGCGCCCCTGCTCCACCGCCTTGCCCGCGCGCATCACCACCACTTTGTGGGCATAACGCGCCACCAGCGACAGGTCGTGGCTGATAAACAGAATCGCCGTGCCTTGCTCGCGGGTCAGCTCCAACATCAGCTCGATCACGTCCAGCTGCGCCAGGCAGTCCAGCGCCGTGGTCGGCTCGTCGGCGATCAGCAGCGCCGGGCGCAGCAGCATCACCGAGGCGAGCATGATGCGTTGGCGCATGCCGCCGGAAAACTGGTGCGGGTAAGACGCCAGGCACTTTTCCGCGTCCTTGATGCCGATGCGTTGCAGCATGGCGATGCAGCGCTCGCGGATCGTCGCTGCATCCAGCGCGGTGTGCAGCTTGAGCGCCTCGCTCATCTGCCGGCCAATGGTCAGCGCCGGGTTGAGGGAGACCATCGGTTCCTGGAACACCATGCCGATCCGCGCGCCGCGCACTTCCCGCATGGCCTTGGCGTTGTTGCTGTCCAGCGGCTCGCCCTGGAAGGTGATGCGCCCGCCGCACACTTGCATTGGCGCGGGCAGCAAGCCAATGGCGGCACGGGCGGCCATGGTCTTGCCGCTGCCGGACTCGCCCACCAGGGCGACGATTTCGCCGGGGGCCAGGGTAAAGCTGAAATCATCGACGGCCAGCGGGCCGTCGACACCGACGCGAATCTGTAGATTTTCAACGGCCAACAAAGGCACGGGTACGCTCATGCTCATTTCCTCATGCGCGGGTCGAGACGATCGCGCAAGGCATCGCCGAACAGATTGATCGCCAGCAACGTCAGGCTGATAAAGATGCCCGGGAAGATCCCCAGCCACGGCGCGTTCGAAATATAGGTGCGGCTCGCCGAGAGCATGCTGCCCCAGGTCGCGGCCGGTGGTGGTACGCCCAGGCCGAGGAAGCTCAGCGCGCTCTCCGACAGCAACGCCCAGCCGAACATGCTGGTGGCCAGCACACACAGCGGCGCCAGGCAGTTGGGCGTGATGTGGCGGAACATGGTGTACAACTCGGAGTTGCCGATCACCCGCGATGCCTCGATAAACTCCAGCTCACGCAATGACAGCACACTGCCGCGCACCACCCGCACCACCGACGGCGTGTAGGCAATGCCGAGGGCGAGCACGATGCCGTACTGGCTGGCCCCGACAATCGCCATGATGCCCAGGGCCATCAGGATGCCGGGGAATGCGAGCAACGCATCGTTGAGCATCATCAGGATGCGGTCGGTCCAGCCGCGCAGGTAGCCAGCGAGCATGCCGATCAGCGTGCCGCAAACCACCGCCACACTCACCGACAGCAGGCTGATCCACAGGCTGGTGCGCGCACCGATAATCAAGCGGCTGAACACATCCCGGCCAAATTCATCGGTGCCCAGCCAGTGCGCGGCATCTGGTGCGTGCAGGCGCGAGAGCAGGTCGAGCTTGAGCGGGTCGTAGGGCGTCCACACCACACCGAGCAAGGCCAATAACACCAGGGCTGCGAGCAAGCCGCCGCCAATCAGGGCGTTCAGCGGTGGGTAGCGCCGACGTCGGCGCGGCGCGATTGCCGTTATGCCAGGCAAGGCAGGCGTCTTCAGGTTCATAGCTTCACCCTTGGATCGAACAGCGGATACAGCAGGTCCACCAACAGGTTGACCAACACATAGATGCAGGTAATCAGCAGCAGGCAACCCTGCAACACCGGGTAGTCGCGGGAGAAAATCGCGTCGACCATCAACCGGCCGATGCCGGGCAAGGTGAACACGGTTTCCAGCACCGCAATGCCGCCGAGCAGGTTGCCGAGGATCAGGCCGATCAGGGTCCAGGTCGGGGCGAAGGCGTTGCGCAAGGCGTGTTTCCACAGCACCGCGCCCTCCGACAAACCCTTGGCCCGGGCATGGGCGATGTATTCCAGGCGCAGCACTTCAATGGTGCTGGCTCGTGCCATGCGCGCAATGGCGCCGAACTCCACCAGGGTCAGGGTGACAATCGGCAGCACCACATAGGTCAGCGCCTTCATCGGATCAGTGCCAAAGCCGACATAACCAATCACCGGCAACCAGCCCAGTTGAATGCCGAACACGTACAGCAGCAACAGGCCCAACCAGAAGCTCGGCACCGACAGCAACAGCGTCGCCGTCGCCACCAGGCCCAGGTCCATCGCGCTGTTTTGCTTCCAGGCCGCGAGCAAGCCCACCGGCACCGCGAGCAAAGTCGCCAGCAACACCGCCACCAACACCACCGTGGCGCTGACGCTGAAGCGCTCCACCAGCAAATCCAGGACCGGCTGGCGGCTGCTGATGGACACGCCGAGGTCGCCGCTGAGCACCGACTTGATCCAGATCAGGTACTGGGTCACCACCGAGTGGTCCAGCCCCAGGCTGCTGCGCATGTCGGCCAGGCTTTGCGGGTCGGCCATGTCGCCGAGCATCAGCAAGGCCGGGTCGCCGGGGATCAGGCGGATCAAGGCAAACACAATCACCGAGATCAGCAACAGGGTCGGCACCGCCATGCCGAGCCTGTGTGAGATGAATCGAAACATAGCGCTACGCCTTACTTGGAAGTGTCGGCCAGCTTCACGCCCCACAGGCGCGGCTTGGCTACAGGCCAGGAACGATAACCTTCGACACGCTTGCCCATGGCGCCGATGGCGGTGCCGTTGTAGACGACCACCATCGGTACGTCCTTGAGCATCAGCGTGTGCAGTTGGTCGAACAGCGGCCGGCGCTTGGCAGGGTCGACTTCGCGCTGGGCCTCACGCAGGATCGCCAGGGCCTCGGGGTTGTCCCAGACTTTGCGCGGTTCCTTGCCCTTATCGCCGATCACCGATTCGTAGCTTTGCGCGGCATCGAAACGCCCCGAGTAAGAGAACGCCATCATCTGGTAACTGCCGGTCTGGTAGCGCTCCAACTGGGTGCCCCACTCCAGGGTTTCCATCTCGATGTTCAAGCCGGCGGCCTGGACCATGGCTTGGCTGAGCAGGCCTAGGTCAAACATCTGCGGGTAACGCTTGTTGACCAGCATGCGGATTTTTTCGCCGCGGTAACCGGCCTCTTTCAACAGGCGCCGCGCCTCGTCGAGGTTGTAGGTGTAACCCTGGTGCGCGGTGGCGTCGTAGTAAGGGCTGGCGGTGGGGATCACCGAGTTGTTGACCACCGACAAACCGTCGGACAACGCCGCGACCATCTGCGCGTAATCCAGGGACAACGCCACTGCACGGCGGATTCGCACATCCTTGAGCAGCGGGTCGCGGGTCTGGAACAGCAGGCCGCTGATGGTCATGATCGGGCTGACCTGCACTTGCAGATTCTTCACCTGCTTGAGTTGCGCAGCGTCCATCGCCGTGACATCCGGTAGCAAGTCCACGCCACCCGACAACAACGCGGCCTTGGCCGAGGCGGAATCAGGGATCACTTCAAAGCGCACCTTGTCGACAAACGCCTGCTTGTTGCCGGTGTAGCCGTCTGCCGTGGCCTCGGCCCGTGGGCTGTAGTCCTTGAAGCGGTCCAGTTCGACATATTGGCCTTTCTGCCATTTGCCCAGGGTGAACGGCCCGGTGCCAATCGGTGCGCGCCAGCTGCCATCGGCGGCCAGGGAGTCCGGGTGCAGGATGCCGCTGCCGGCACAGTCCGGGCGGGCCATGGCAGCGAGGAACAAGCCGTTGGCCTGGTCCAGGGTGAACACCACGGTGTTTGCGTCGGCGGCGGCGACCTCGACGATCTTGGCCGCACCGCGCCCGTCGAATTCCGCCAGGCAACGCCACTGGGTCTTGGGGTCGAGGTAACGCTGCCAGGTCCATTGCACGTCCTTGGCCGTCAGCACCTGGCCATTCTGGAAGTGCACGCCATCGCGCAGGGTAAAGGTGTAGCGCAGGCCATCGGGCGACACGTCGACCGCACGGGCGAGCATCGGCGCGATGCTGGTGTCTTCGCGGTACGCCACCAGGCCTTCGACGATGTGCATCATCACCGCGTCGGTATTGTCGTCGCGGTTGACGCCCGGGTCGGTGCTGCGGATATCACCGTTGAGGCCAACGCTGATGACCTTGTCCTGGGCGACGGCCATGGACAATGTGCACGCCGATAGCGCGACGGCCAGTGCCGTCTTTACGTAGTTGTTCACGGGAGAAAGACTCCTTGAAGAAATGTTCCGGTCGTTGGCGTGGGCCAAGGCAGGACCGGCATCAGAATGAGTGAATCCTTGGTTATTGTTATACGGTCTGTTCTGAGTGCAGCGTGCAGCGGTGAATCAGCCCAGGCTGCGCTTGTGGCGCAACACCTTGGCGAAAAAGTCCTGGGCCGCCGGCATGGCCTTGATGCCCTGGTGCGCGACGTTGGGCAACAGGTCGAACTGCACCTGCACACCGGCGGCTTCGAAGCTGGCCTGCAAACTGGCCAGGCGTTCCGGGCGCGTACGCCCCGCCGTGTTGGCCCCGGCCATGTAGTGCTTGCCGCCTTCGCGGTGAGTGATTTCCCAGGTTTCCAGGTCCGCATCGCCGACCACCATATGCACCGGCAACTGCTGCAAGGCCGGCAGGTTCAGCGGTTTGCCAAAACGTGCAGCGAAGTCGCGCACGCCGACCCACCAGTCCTGGTCGGCATCCAGCAAGGTCACCGAGCCCGGCGCGCCGATGGAGGCGGCCCAGAGCTTTTCCGGGTGCAGGTAGCAGAAACGATGGGTGAATTGCCCGCCACCGGAATAACCGAACAGCGCGAACGTATCGAAGCTGCGGCCGTAACGCTGGCCGACGTTGGCGATCATGTCGAGCAGGATTTGGTCGTAGCGGATATCGCCCTCGACCATCTGCTTGTAGCCATCGCCATTGCCATCCCCCAGCACACCGACCGGGAACAGGGGCGACAGGATCACACAATCGTTCCAGCGGCCAAACTCCGCGAAGCCATTGCGGTAGATCTCCATGGCGCGGGTCGAGCCGTGCAGCGACACCACCAGGTCGATGGGCCGGGTCGCGTCTTCGATGGTTTCGGGCACGTAGAGGGTGTAGGCAAAACGGCTGTCCTGGGTGTGGGAATACACCGTGGTCGCGCCGAGGTGGTAGACGTTCTTGGCAGCGCGCACGGCTGCGTCTTCAGGGCTGGTATCTGGGTTGCTCATGGGGGTCAATTCGCCGAGTCAGTTCGGATTTGAGTATTGGCCGGGCGCTATAAAAAGAAAAACTAATTAAACTTTAGCCTGAGTAAACAAAACCTTTACGATGCAGCCACACCCACGACCACGGGCCCTCCCATGAGCAGCATTCGCTTCTTCAAGACCTTTATCGCCGTCGCCGAGTACGGCAGCTTTGCCGCTGCCGCCGACCGCGTGGCCCTCACCAACGCGGCCGTCGGCCAGCAAATGCGCGCGCTCGAAGAGGAAATGCGCCGCCCGCTGTTCGACCGCAGCCAGCGGCAGATCAAGCTCAGCCGCGATGGCGTGCTGTTGCTGCCCAAGGCCAAGCGCCTGCTGGCGGATTACGAGCAGATGATCGCCGAAGCGCCCGATGGCGAGGCCATGGAGGGTGAAGTGTCGATTGGCGGGATCACCTCGGGCATGGGCCTGCTGGCCAATTGCCTGGTGCAACTGAAAAAGCTGCACCCGCGCATCTCGGTGAACCTGATGACCGCGCGTTCCGACGAAGTGGTCAACCTGGTCCACGCCGCCAAGCTCGACGCGGCCTTGCTGATCGAGACGGCGCGGCAAAACTTCGACGGTTTGAGTTGGACCCTGCTGTACAACGAACCCATCGTCATGCTTGCCAATGCCACGCAGACCGCAGGGATCAACGACGCGATGGAGTTGCTGCGCACCCAGCCGTTCATTCGTTATGACCGCTCCACCGCCGTGGGCCGCAAGGTGCAGTCGATCATCAAGAGTGAGTCGGTGGAGCCGCTGGAAATCCTCGAGCTGAACTCGATCATCGGCATCGCCGATCTGGTGCGCCAGCAAGTCGGGGTGGCGATCGTGCCGTTGCTGAAGAACTTTGACTGGCACAAAGACCCCAGCCTGCGCGTACTGCCGCTGCCGGGCGACCTGGCGGTACGGCGGGTGGGGATTCTGGAGCAAGGCACCAAAAGTGCGATTACCGGGGAGATTCGCAAGCTGCTGATGGCTGCCGTGGCGAAGTGAAGCGTGGCGTCAGGCCGTGGTGCTGACCAGCGTGCCCGAGGTGTCCCCGCCCTCGGCAGTGACCGCCTGCAACAACGCCGCCGTGGCGGTCTGCAAGGCCGCTGAGGTGGCACTCACCTGGGATTGCGCCGCTGCCACCGCTGCCAACTTGGCCTCATCGCTCTGCTTGCTGGACTGGGCTTTCTGCACCGCTTGCTGCTGTTCTTGCAGTTGCTTTTGCAGTTCTTCGATCTGTTTTTTCAAGGCCTTGACGGTATCGGACTCTTCCGAGGTCGAAGTGGTTGCTGAGCCTGCGCCTGCGCCGCCGGCTTTTTTGCTGTCGGTGCCGGCACTCGCGGTGGTGCTGGATGCCTCGGTGGTCGTGGTGTCAGTCGCCGTGGTGTCAGCAGTACTGGCACTGCTCGCAGCGGGTGTCGTTGTTGCGCTGGGGGTACTGGCAATAGTGACGTTCATGGGCTGTTCTCGATGGCGATTGGCGAACTTTATACGCCGCGTAGCCATCATTACGCCAGCTTCGCCGGGGTAAACTTGGTATCAGAAAAGCTATAATATGCCGCGCTCGGTTACACACCCCAAGGAAGAAACACCAGATGAGCAAGACCGCTTACTGGCTACGTCTTGTGGCCTCGCTCCCGATATATCTCCTGTCCATCATGATGTGGATTCAAACCCCAAGGACGATTGCCGACGCCGTACGCCTGTGGCGCCGGGGCTACTTGACCTCTTACGAGCAAGGCCTGGCGATCGGTTACATCATCGGCGGCGTGCTGGTTGCGGCGGTGGCCTACGGTATCTGGCGCCTGGCGCGCTACCTGCGCACGGGCTACTTCAAGCAGCAGCCCAAACCGGCGCCCACGCCGTGGCCGTAATCAGGGCACTTTGGTTGAGGGCTTGGAGGTAATGGCGCCGAAGCAGCGCATCTCCATCTGCTTGCCGTATTTCGCAATGACCGCCATGCGTGCTTCCTTGGTGCTTTCAATCGGGTAGTCCTGGACCTGGCGCAAGAACACCGCACGCACACTTTTGCGGCCATCGGGGACTTCATACTTGCCGTCCTCCTCGAAAGGCGGCTCGGTGTTTTCCTGCCGCCCCCACATGGCGGCAATGCCATCAGCCTCCCAAGTACGGCAGTACTGGCGCTCCTGCAAGGTCATGATGATCTTGTCGCCCTCGCTGTGCCACGCCCAGGCGCCGGAACTCGCGAACACGGCGCTCAGCGCCAAGGCATGGGTGAACAACCTGCGCAGCATAGTGTGATCCCTCACGGCTTGACGACCGAGGCACAATGGATACAACCGGTCAGTTCCAGGCTCGCCGCGAACAGCGCGCCAGCCCTTTGCACGTTTTTCAGCATCGTCTCATTCCCTTGAAAGGGGCATGATCCTAGTGGCATTTCGACAGGGGATCAACGCAGGCTTACTGCCACCCTCCCCCCATGACCTTGTACAACGTCACCCGATTGCTCTGTTCAGCCAGGCGCAAGGTAATCAGGTCCTGTTCGGCGCTGTACAGCGAGCGCTGCGAGTCCAGGGCCTCAAGATAGCTTTGCGAACCGGCGCGATAGAGTGCATCGGACAGCTCGAAACTTTTCTGGCTGGCCTCGGTAAACGCCTGCTGCGCGGCCAGGCGCTGGTCAAGGGTGCTGCGCACGGCCAGCGCGTCGGCGACTTCCTTGAACGCGGTTTGCAGGGTTTGTTGATAGGTCTGCACCTGGATTTCCTTCTCGACCTTGGCCGCATCCAGTGTGGCGCGGTTACTGCCGGCATCGAAGATCGGCAGGCTGATGCTCGGCGCAAACGTCCATGCGCCACTGCCGGCCTTGAACAACCCGGCCAGGGCCGAGCTGGCAGAACCCGCATTGGCCGTCAGGCTGATGGTGGGAAAGAACGCCGCCCGCGCCGCACCAATGTCGATATTCGCCGATTGCAGGCTGTGTTCCGCCGCCAACACATCCGGCCGGCGCTGCAACAGGCTCGATGGCAATTCAGCCGGCACTTGTACCAACGCAGCAGCAGACTCCAACCGGGTGCCCGGCAGCAGCGCGTCGGGGATGTCGCTGCCCACCAGCAGGCGCAACGCATTGCGGTCTTGCAGGATCTGGCTCTGATACTCCGCCACGTCGCCGCGCGCCGACTCCACAGTGGTTTGCGCCTGGGCCACCGCCAGTGCGGCGGAACCGCCGAGGGCGTGGCTGCGCTGGGTCAGTTCATAAGTAGCCTGCTGGCTGGTCAAGGTGTCCTGGGCGAGCTGCAAGCGCTCGTTATCGGCGGCCAGGGTCAACCACGCGGTCGCCACTTCGGCGACCAGGCTGATCTGCGTGCTGCGCCGGGTTTCGGTCAGCGCCAGATAGGCTTGCAAGGCTTCATCCTGGAGATTCTGCACGCGCCCGAACACATCCACTTCATAACTGCTCAACCCCAATTGCGCGCTGTAGTCATGGCTAGTAGACGCCACGCCGCTGCTCGACAGCGACCCCGGCGTACGGCTGTGGGTGCCGCTGACGCCCGCATCGATGCTCGGCAACGCCGCCGCACGCTGGATGCGGTATTGGGCCTGGGCCTTTTCGATATTCAGGCTGGCCAGGCGCAGGTCACGGTTATTCGCCAGGGCCAGGGTCTGTAATTGGGCCAGACGGCTGTCGGTAAAGAACTGCTGCCATTGGATATCCGCCGCGACATCACCGTTGACGCCGGCTTGCCACTGGACGGGGATGGGGGCTTCGGGCCGCTCATAGGTCGGCGCCAGATTGACGCAACCACTCAGCGCCAGGACGGCCAGCAGGGGCCAGTAACACTTAATCATGCGTCACCTTTAGGGGCAGAGGGAGTCGACACGCGACCGAAACGGCGGCGGATCATCACGAAGAACAGCGGGACAAAAAAGATCCCCAGCAGCGTGGCGCTGAACATGCCGCCCAGCACGCCCGTGCCGATGGCCTGCCGCCCGGCGGAACCCGCGCCGCTGCTCAGGGCCAGGGGCAGCACGCCGAACATAAACGCCAGCGACGTCATCAGGATCGGCCGCAGGCGTTGGCGCACGGCGATCAAGGTCGCCTCGCGCAGGCTTGCGCCCTGCTCTTGCAGGTGCTTGGCGAACTCGACGATCAGAATCGCGTTCTTCGCCGCCAACCCCACCGTGGTCAGCAGCCCGACCTGGAAGTACACGTCATTGCTCAGGCCGCTGACTTTGGTCGCCAGCACCGCGCCGACCACCCCCAGCGGCACCACCAGGATCACCGAAAACGGCACCGACCAACTCTCGTACAACGCCGCCAGGCACAGGAATACAAACAGCACCGAGACCGCGTACAGCAACGGCGCCTGCGCGCCGGACAGGCGCAGCTGGTAAGACTGCCCCGTCCACTCATAACCAATGCCGGCCGGCAGTTGCTTGACGATGGCTTCCACCGCGTCCATCGCCGCGCCGGAGCTCACGCCTGGTGCCGGGTCGCCCACCACTTCCAGGGACGCACTGCCGTTGTAGCGTTCCAGCAGCGGCGAGCCGTAGCTCCACGCACTGCTGGCGAAGGACGAAAACGGCACCATCTCCCCCAGGCTGTTGCGCACGAACCAATGGCTCAGGTCCGCCGCCTGCATGCGCGATTCGGCGGCGCCCTGCACATACACCTTCTTCACCCGGCCCTGGTTGAGGAAGTCATTCACATAGCTGCCGCCCAACGCCGTGGACAAGGTGGTGTTGATATCGCTGGTGCTCAGGCTCAAGGCCCCGGCCTTGCGGTCGTCGATGCTCACCTTGAGCTGCGGCGCATCGTCCAGGCCGTTGGCGCGCACGCCGAGCAAGCGCGGGTCCTGCTTGGCCAGTTGGATAAATTGCTCGCGGGCCGCCACCAACGCATCGTGGCCGAGGCCAGCGAGGTCCTTGAGTTGCAAATCGAACCCCGAACTCTGGCCCAGGCCACGCACCGCCGGGGGTTGCATGACAAACACGTCGGCATCGCCGATGCTTTGCAACGCCAGCGTCGCCCGCTGGGCAATCGAAGCCGCGTCCTGGCCGCTGGCCGAGCGCTCGCTCCAGTCCTTGAGGCGGATAAACGCACGCGCGGTGTTCTGGCTGTTGCCGCCAATGCCCAGCCCGGTGATGCTGATCATCGCGTCGACTTCCGGCTGCTTGAGCAGGTAGTCCTCGAACTGCGTCATCACCGCCTGGGTGCGGCTGTCAGTGGCGCCCACCGGTAATCGGATCTGCGCCATCAGGGTGCCCTGGTCTTCATCCGGTAGAAACGAGGTGGGCAGGCTCGCGTACCCGGCGGCCATCGCCGCCGCCACCAGCCCATAGATCAACAGGCTGCGGCGCCCGCGTTGCAACACGCCGTCGACCAGGCGTTCATAGGCAAGGGAACTGCGTTCGAAGCTGCGATTGAACCAACCAAAGAAACCACCCTGGGCATGGCTGGGTTTGAGCAGCGTGGCGCACAACGCCGGGGTCAGGGTCATCGCCACCAGCACCGAAAGGACCATGGCCGAGACGATGGTCACGGAAAACTGCCGGTAGATAATCCCCGTCGAGCCGCCAAAAAACGCCATGGGGATAAACACCGCGCTCAGCACCAACGCGATGCCCACCAGGGCGCTGGTGATCTCCGCCATCGACTTGCGCGTGGCCTCCAGGGGCGACAGCCCTTCTTCGCTCATCACCCGCTCGACGTTTTCCACCACCACAATCGCATCGTCCACCAACAGGCCGATGGCCAACACCATGGCGAACATGGTCAGGGTGTTGATCGAGTAGCCAAACAGGGCAAGCACGCCAAACGTGCCGAGCAACACCACCGGCACGGTAATCGCGGGGATCAGCGTGGCGCGAAAGTTCTGCAGGAACAGGAACATAATCAGCACCACCAGCACGATGGCCTCGCCGAGGGACTTGACCACCTCCTCGATGGACAGGCTCACGAACGGCGTGGTGTCGTAGGCGATCACGTTTTTCAGCTGCATTTCGCTGGGGTAGAACGGTTCCAGTTCCGCCAGCTTGGCCTTGACCGCCTCGCCCACGCTCAGCGCATTGGCACCGGCCGCCAGCTGCACGCCCATGGCGGCCGCGGGCTTGCCGTTGAGCGCCGAGGTGATGTCATAGCTCTCGCTGCCCAGCTCGACCGTGGCCACATCGCCCAGCAGCACCAGCGCGCCGTCGCTGCTGGACTTGACCACCACCTTGCGAAACTCTTCGGCGGTTTGCAGCTTGCTGCGCGCGGTGATGGTGGCGTTGAGTTGCTGGCCTTTCACCGCCGGTAATGCACCAAGCTGGCCGGCCGAGACTTCGGTGTTCTGCGCTTCAAGGGCGCTGCTCACGTCGGACGGCATCAGCGCGTATTTTTCCAGCAGCGCCGGGTCCAGCCAGATGCGCATGGCGTAGCCCGAGCCGAGGGTTTGCACCTCGCCCACGCCGTCGAGGCGGCTGATGGAGTCGAGCAAGGTGCTGGAGATGTAGTCACCGATCTGTGTGCCGGTGACACTGGGATTGTCCGAGGCCAGCGCGGCGATCATGAGGAAGTCCGAGCCGCCCTTGGTCACCGTCAGGCCTTCGCTCTGCACCGACTGCGGCAAGCGCGACTCGGCCTGTTGCAGCTTGTTCTGCACCTGCATTTGCGCCACGTCCGGGTTGGTGCCGGCGCCAAAGGTCAGGTTGATGCTGGCACTGCCCGCCGAGCTGCTGGAGGACGACATATAGGTCAGGTTGTCGAGGCCGGTGAGGGCCTGCTCGATGACTTGGGTCACCGAGTCTTCGACGGTCTTGGCCGACGCGCCGGTGTAGGTCGCGGAGATGCGCACCGTCGGCGGCGCGATGTCCGGGTACTGCTCCAGCGGCAACTGGCTGATGGACAGCGCGCCGCCGAGCATAATCACGATGGCAATGACCCAGGCAAAAATCGGTCGATCAATAAAAAACCGCGCCATGCTCAACCCTCCTGCGCCAGTGCGCCGGCAGCGGCGGTCTTGGTTTGCACCACGGCGCCGACGCGGACTTTTTGCCCACCTTCGACGATCACCTGGTCACCGGCCTGCAGCCCGGCCGTCACCCACCATTGATTGCCCACGGCACGGTCGACCGTCAGCATGCGTTGCTCGACCTTACCCTCCACCACCAACAACACCGAGGTCACGCCGCTGGCGCTGCGGCTCACGGCCCGTTGCGGGATCAGGATCGCCTGTTCGTCACGGGCCTGCTCCAGTACGCCGCGCACGTACATGCCCGGCAACAGCAAGTGCTCGGGGTTGGCGAACAGCGCACGCAAGGTCACAGTGCCGGTGCTCTGGTTGACGCTGACGCCGCTGAAGGTCAGGCGGCCTTCGTGGTTATAGGTGCTGCCATCATCCAGCTTGAGGCTGATGCGCGCTTCGCCGTTGGCGTTGGCCTGCAACACGCCACTGGCCAGGTCGCGCTTGAGGCCGAGCAGTTCGGTGGTGGATTGCACGACATCGACGTACAGCGGGTCGAGTTGCTGCACGGTGGTGAGGGCGGTGTCCTGGTTGGCCACGACCAAGGCGCCGGGGGTCACGGTGGAGGTTTCGATGCGCCCACCCACCGGCGAGCTGATGCGCGTGTAGCCGAGGTTGATGCGCGCGGTGGCCACGTCGGCCTCGGCCACTTGCACGTCGGCGGTGGCGGTCAGCAGCGTGGCTTGGGAGTCTTCGTGGGTTTGCTGGCTGATGGCGTCGATCTTCACCAGCTGCGCGTTGCGTGTGGCGGTGGTCTGTGCCGACTTGAGGGTGGCGCGCGCCTTGCTCAACGTGGCCTCGGCCTGGGCCAGCGCCGCCTTGTAGGGCGCGGCATCCAGCTGATACAGCGCTTGCCCGGCCTTGACCTCGGCACCTTCGACAAACAGGCGTTGCTGCACGATGCCGCCGACCTGCGGGCGAATCTCGGCGACCATAAAGGCCTGGGTGCGCCCGGCCAGTTCCGTGGTCAGCACCTGGGTTTTCGGTTGTACGGTAAGCACCGTGACCTCGGGCGTGTCGGCCTGCGGCGCCTTGTCGCCGGCCGAACAGCCGCCGAGCACGGCGAGAATAATCAGGGCAAGGACAACGGCGGCGGTGACCAGGTATTTGGCGAAGAATTTGGTGCTCATATCTGCCTCTGCAAGACGGGGTGGCGCAAGCCTTACCCTTATGCTGCGAGGCAAATGTGCAGGAAAATTGAAGATTGCCCGCCCGGGTTGAATCTTTCGCGCCTGGGGGCCTAAATGGGTGGGTGTCTTTTCAACCACGGCCCTGTGTGCATGAAGCTGAGTATTTCCACCAAGTTATTTATCGCGGTGCTGGCCGGTGTGCTGCTGGTCATCCTCAGCATGGGCGTGGCCACCAGTTGGAGTTTTGGTCGTGGCTTTCTCGGCTATATCAATGAGCAGGCGCTGGAGCGCATGGCCCCGGTGGTGCCGCGCCTGGCGGCCGCCTATGAGCGTGAGGGCGGTTGGGAGTACTTTCGCAACCAGCCGGACCGCTGGTTTGAAGTGATGCGCCCCGAGCCGGGTGAAAAGCAGGCGGTGCGCGACTTGAAGACACCGCAGATCTCCGACCTGACCGGCGCCCTATTCCGCATCGCCCTGCTGGATCAAGACAAAAAACGCGTGACCGGCTACCCCGCCATCGGCGACGACGCCCTGGCCCTGCCGATTGTGGTGGCCGGTGAAACCGTCGGCTGGCTCGCCGTGACGCCGTTCCAGAGCGTGACCGAGGCCGGCGGCGAGCGTTTCCAGCAATACCAATTTCGTACCAGCCTGGTGATGGGCCTGTTCTCGCTGCTGATGGCGATGCTGATTGCCTGGTGGATCGCCCGCACGTTGCTGGAGCCGGTCAAGCGCGTGGCCGCCGCCACCCACCGCCTGGCCAGCGGCGACTACAGCAGCCGCGTGGCCGTGGCCTCCAACGATGAAGTCGGCCAGTTGGCCCGCGACTTCAACCAGCTGGCCTACACCCTGGAGCGCAACGAACAGATGCGCCGCGAGTTCATGGCCGATGTCTCCCACGAGTTGCGTACGCCGCTGTCGGTGCTGCGGGGTGAGCTGGAGGCGATTGAAGACGGCGTGCGCAGCCTGGACCAGCACGCGATGAAATCGCTGCAAGGTGAAGTCAGCATGCTCAGCAAGTTGGTGGATGACCTGTATGAGTTGTCGCTGGCGGACGTCGGCGCCCTGACCTATCGCAAGGCGCCGTGCGGGCTGAACGGGTTGCTGGAACACAGCGTGGCGATCTTTCAGGAGCGGCTCAACGCGCGCGAACTGAGGGTGGAACTGGCGCTGCCGGCCCAGCCGTTGGAGCTGGTGGCAGACGCCGATCGGTTGCAGCAGTTGTTCTCCAACCTGCTGGAGAACGCCGTGCGCTACACCGACCCGGGGGGCGTGGTGCGTATCAGCGCCGCTGTGGAGCGCGATGAGCTGCGCATCGAATTCATGGACTCGGGCCCCGGCGTTTCGGCCAGCCAGCTGCCGCGTCTGTTCGAGCGCTTCTACCGGGGTGAATCCTCACGCAACCGTGAAAGCGGCGGCGCCGGGTTGGGGTTGGCGATCTGTCGCAGCATCGCCCTCGCCCACGGCGGCAGCCTCAGCGCCGAGCACTCGCCCCTGGGCGGCCTGTGGCTGACCCTGCGCCTGCCCCGGAGCGTCTAGACCATGGACATCCTGATCGTCGAAGACGAACCCAAACTCGCCGCCCTGATGCAGGACTACCTGAACGCCGCCGGCTACACCACGCAGTGCCTGGACAACGGCCTGCAAGTGGTGCCCGCCGTCCGCGCCCACGCGCCGAAACTGATCCTCCTCGACCTGATGCTGCCCGGCCGTGACGGCATCCAGCTGTGCCAGGACCTGCGGGGGTTCAGCGCGGTACCGATCATCATGATTACCGCCCGCGTCGAAGAAGTGGACCGCCTGCTCGGCCTGGAACTGGGGGCCGACGACTACATCTGCAAGCCCTTCAGCCCACGGGAAGTGGTGGCCAGGGTCAAGGCGATCCTGCGCCGTGGCCCGCAACTGCTGACCAGCGCCGCGCCACGGCTGGTGATCGACGAAGCGCAATACCAGGCAACCCTCGACGGTGTAGCCCTGGACCTGACGCCGCTGGAACTGCGCCTGCTCAACACCTTCGCCCGCGCGCCGGGGCGGGTGTTCTCCCGTGACCAGTTGCTGGACAAGCTCTACTCCGACCACCGCGTAGTCACCGACCGCACGGTGGACAGCCATATCCGCAACCTGCGGCGCAAGCTGGAGCAGGTGTGCCCGGGGGAGACGCCGATTGAGTCGTTGTATGGTGTGGGGTATCGCTTCCAACTCTAAGACCCCCCCCAATTCAACTGTGGAACCAGGCCCCTGTGGGAGCTGGCTTTTGTGGGAGCTGGCTTGCCTGCGATGCAGACACCTCGGTGCACCAGGCAGACCCAGGCGATGCTATCGCAGGCAAGCCAGCTCCCACATTTTGACCGTGTTCACCGTGCAACCTGTGGGAGCTGTCGAGCCCTGGCGAGGCTGCGAAGGCGGCGGCATGGCTGATAGAGAGGGTGCCTGACACACCGCCTTCGCAGGCAAGCCAGCTCCCACATTTTGACCGT
>NZ_JANLGL010000003.1:0-22320 GCF_024655625.1 Pseudomonas sp. 18.1.10 | reverse complement strand
CAGCTCCCACATTTTGACCGTATTCACCGTGCAACCTGTGGGAGCTGTCGAGCCCTAGCGAGGCTGCGAAGGCAGCGGCATGGCTGGTACAGAGGGTGCCTGACACACCGCCTTCGCAGGCAAGCCAGCTCCCACATTTTGACCGTATTCACCGTGCAACCTGTGGGAGCTGTCGAGCCCTGGCGAGGCTGCGAAGGCAGCGGCATGGCTGGTAGAGAGGGTGCCTGACACACCGCCTTCGCAGGCAAGCCCGCTCCCACAGTTGACCGCGTTCAATCACAGCATCGGGGTGGTGCTGACGACCCGTAATGCCAAGCCTTCGTATGCATCCAGAGTGATAGTGAATTCCCCCTCCGCCGTCAGGTCGCCTTCGACCCGTTCATTGATAATGTCCACCACCGGCCCTGGCGCAATGTCGGGCAAATGCAGGGTTTCAGTAATCGCCGTCGCGCCAAAGTTCAGCGCGGTGATTTGTGTGCCCTTCCCCGCTGGCAGTTCGTGGACCAGGATCAGCAGCCCCGGGTTCTGCACATCCGGCACCAGGATCTGGCGGCTCGCCGCGATGTCGTAGGCACGGCGCACCGCGAGGATTTTTTGCAGTTGTGAGGCAAAGGACTGTGGGTCCAGCAGTTGGCTGTTCAGGCTGCCATACAGGCTTTGCGCGCGCGGCATCTGCCCGGCCGACAGTTCGGCCTCGGGGTTGAGGTCCACCAGGTCGTAGGCGCCGCGATGAATCCAGCGCGTGTCGCCATCGCCCATCAAATGCGCCACGTCATCCGCTGCCAAAGGCAGCGCGCCCACCAGGTCCCAGCCGGACAAGGCAAACACCCCCGGCTGCATGGCGTTGTACATCACCAGCAGCAGGTGGATCTGGCGGATCTGCTGGATATCCGCCGGCGTGATGGTCGCCAGGTCACGAATGCCCAATGCCGCCGTGATGATGCTGGCCGTGGTGCAGGCCACGCCATTGGTGACGAACTTGAGGTTATACGGCGCCTGCTCGCCGGCCAGGCGCTCGTACATCTGCTCGCGGATGTGCTCGCGCAGGCTGTTGCCGGGAAAGGTCTGGCCCTGGTACTGATAGCTGTCATGGGCGTGCAGGGTCCAGAAGTGCACCAACTCAAGGGTCAGCTCGTCGTGGTTTTGCAGGGCATGGATCAACGAACCGGGGTCGATGCCCAGGCTGTGCATCTGCCGCAGCATCAGGCGCAGGAATTCGGTGTCGCCCATCAGCAAGGCATGCTGGTAGGCCGGGCGCGTGATGAAGTCATAGGACAGGTCCGCGCCGCCGTGGGACATCGCAGCGATGTCGTCCACGGTCAGGTTCAACTCCTGGAAGCTGAAGCCGCCCGCCTTGCGAATCGCCCCGCCCAGCAGTTGGTTGCCGGTGATCGACAGCGGGTGGCTTTCCGACCAGGCCGTGCCGTCCAGCTTGCGTTCCACGCCGAGGAAGCCGTTGGCGTCCAGGCGCAGGATCTTCGCGCCCATCACATCGATGGCGTGCAGGGCGTCGCCGATTATCATCTGCTGCGCGGCGAAACTCGGGTCCAGCCAGTTCAATGACGGCTGGCCGGCCTTGAAGTAATGCAGGTACACCCAGCGGCGCGGCTTGCCGTCCACGCCGAGGACGACCGGCGTGGCGCTCCAGTCGGTTTCCTTGACGCCAGGCTCGAAGAAGATCACCCGCTGCAACTGGCCGACGATGTAGTGCTTGTCGCGCAGGGCATCGACCTGCAAAGGGCTGAGGTTGTGCGCGTCATCGCCCTCGGCGACGTCGGGCAGCAGCGGCCAGTCTTCTTCGCGGATCTCCACCATGTGGTACAGGCCGGGGTAGTCCTCGTAGGCCATCTCGGCCAGGCGGAAGTCCGCGCCCTTGCCGGTGTGGGACGGGATCACATCGTCGATGATTACCGCGTTGTGCGCAGCGGCCATGCGCGTCAACGCCTGCAACTGCGCCTCGGTGCCCAACTGCGGGTCGATGTCGAAGCTGATGCGGTCGAAATTGCCGTCGATGGTCGGCGTGTGCTGGGTGCCGCTCAGGCCACCGGACTTTTTCAGCGGGCCGTTGTGGATGCCCTGGATGCCGATCTTCGACAACGCCTGCCACAGGCTTTCATCGCCGAGGGCTTCCAGTACCGTACCGCCGTCACGGGTAACAATCGACGCCGGGTAGGCGGTGAACCATACCGACGACAATGCCGTCGCATCTCGCGGCCGGGTCTGCGCATAGGGTTGTTGCCACAGGCGCCCTTGCCCTGAATAAAGCCTGGCGCGCTGGCGTGCCGCGTGCAGCATCGACTGTTGCACCAGCCAGTTCACATGATCGTTGTCCGCCGCCGTCATAAGCCCGATACCTGTCGTGGAGAAACGTTGGGTGTAGACATATGAGGGGTGTGGGGGCGAATCGTTGCATTGGGTGGTGGGTCTGGGGTTTGGATGTTGTCTGGGCTGGCGCCATCGCAGGCAAGCCAGCTCCCACATTTTGACCGGTGTACACCTGCCACAGCCTGCAAACCCAATCCCTGTGGGAGCTGTCGAGCTTTAGCGAGGCTGCGAAGGCGGTGGGTCTGGCAACTGAGATGTCGCCTGTGCCGCCGTCTTCGCAGGCAAGCCAGCTCCCATATTTTGAACGGTGTACACCTGCACCAGCCTGCAAACCCGATCCCTGTGGGGCTTGCCTGCGATCGCGGTGGTACTGCCAACCACCCGACTACTTGACCAACCGCTTCTCCTTGGAAGGCCGATACCCAAAGTACGAGCTGTAGCACTTGCTGAAATGACTCGGCGACACAAACCCGCACGCCACCAGCACTTCCACCTGGGACAGTTCGGTGTGCTGTAACAGCCGTCGCGCTTCGGTCACGCGCAGTTCCATGTAGTAGCGTTGCGGCGTGGTGCCCAGTTGTTCCTTGAACAACCGCTCCAGCTGGCGCCGTGAGCGGCCGGCGTACACGGCCAACTGGTCCAGTTCCAGGGGTTCTTCGAGGTTGGCGTCCATCAGCTTGACCACTTCGCGCAACGGCGCGCTGACGCTGACGTTTTCCGTCGGCTTGATGCGCCGGTAGCGCGATTCTTCAAACGCGAGGATGTCTTCGATACCCTCCACCAGCGCTTTGCCGTGCAGGCTCTTGATCCAGTCCAGGGCCATATGAAACGCCCCGGAGGGGCTGGACGCCGTGAGCCGATCGCGATCGATCACAAAGGGTTCGCTGGTGACGTGGGCCGCCTTGGACACTTCCGCCAAGGCCGGGCGATGTTCCGGGTGGATCGCGCAGTGGTAACCCTGCAACAAACCGGCACGGCCGAGGAACCACGAGCCATTCCACAACCCCGCCAGGCCCACGCCTTGTTCGGCGGCAACCCGCAGGAGTTGCACGAAGTCGTCGCCGGCCTTGAGTTCGGTGCGAAAGCCCCCGCAAATCACCAGCAGCTCCAGTTCGTGCAACGCCGCGACGTCGAGGCGCGCGTCCGGGCGGATCACCAGGCCGAGGTCGCTGATGACTTCGCCGTCGTCCCAACCAAAGGTGCGCGTGGCGAACAGATCCGGGCGCAGCAGGTTGGCGGTGACCAGGGTGTCGAGGGTCTGGGTGAATGCAGGCAGGGAGAAGTGTTCGAGCAACACAAAGCCGACGCGGGTGACCGGCGACGGCTGTTGCGGGTTGTCATTCAGGTAGCGCAGGTTCTTGCCTTTCATGCCACCGCTGAACTGGCGTCTTTCCATCGAGGGGTTGCCCACTTTATTGTTGTTGGTGCAGTGGGCGCCATCTTAGAGGATTGGCGCACCAAATCGGCGAAATCGCGGCATCCGATGATCGAGGACGCACGCGGCCGATCAGCAATCGGCCTGCGCGCAGAAAGATTACAGGTAGGCGGCCCGTATACAACCCCATAAACACATCGTTTGTGGCTGAGCCTGCAAAAACCGCCCGCCCGCAAATGCCGGGACCAGGCCCGTGAAGGTGCATCTGATACGGTTTTTTCTTTAGCATCTGCCTCTGTATCGAAAACTGCCCCGGGCGGACAATACGCCCACTCCCGACACCCTTGTCGAGTGCACCAGGACACTTCCTGGCGCCCCCTTCCCTTCGGAGGCCTTATGACCAAGATGGCAATTTTCCTGTTCGGCTTTTTAGTGCTGACCATCGGCATCGGCCTGCTGGCGACCATTTCGCCGGTGTAACGCGGTCAGCTGGCAAACAACATCGGGTACAACGACAGCACCAGCAAGCCCGCCATTGACCCATTGAACACCCGCAACCAGCGCGGCTCGCGCAACACATTGCGCAGGCCGCTGCCACAGACCACCCAGACACACACACTGGGCAAGTTGACCACGGCAAACACCAAGGCGATCACCAGCACGTTGGTGACATACCCCTCGGCCGGCGTATAGGTGGTGATCGCCCCCAGCGCCATGATCCACGCCTTGGGGTTGACCCACTGAAAAGCCGCCGCGCCGAGGAAGGTCATTGGCTTACCGTGGGCATCACTGCTCTCGGACATGCCGGCGGACGTCGCAATCTTCCACGCCAGGTACAGCAGGTAAGCCGCGCCCACATAGCGCAACAGCGTGTAGGCCCACGGGAACACCTTGAACACCTCGCCCAGGCCCAGGCCGACCGCAATCACCAGCAGCATGAAACCGATGCTGATCCCCAGTGCATGGGGCATCGAGCGACGAAACCCGAAGTTCACCCCCGACGCCAGCAGCATGGTGTTATTGGGCCCCGGGGTGATCGAAGACACGAAAGCGAACAGCACAAAGGCTGAGAGCAAGCTGGTAGACATGAACATGGCGCAGCATCCAGACGGTGGTGACAGGCCTGTGACAGTAGAGGTTTAGCGGGCTGAACGCCCCGTACAGCTAGGGGTGGATCGGGTAATACACTTTCGCCGCACAAAAAAAAGGAGCAAACCGCAACGGCTTGCTCCCCGGATGCACTACTTAGCGCTGACCACCGCCTGGACCACCACCGTGGCCACCGCCCTGTCCGTGCCCACCACCACCACCACCACCACCACCTGGTGGTGGCATGAACATCCAGCAACCCGATAGGGTGGACAACAGCGCGACCACGACGGCCGCCTTGGTCAAGTCACTCAACTTCATGAAAACACTCTCTGCTTGGCAATATTTGTTTCGCGAGAGATAGGACAAGCGAAAGCCGACTGCGTCACGGCTATCGTGTAACGTGTTGGTAGGCTTTGTATTTTTAAACTTACAACGCGCTGCGAACCAAGCGTTTGCGCCAAGCGCTATCGGAGTTTGAAACATGATGATCGTTCGATGCGTCACCTTGGCGGCTCTGCTCGGCTTATCGCCCGTCTCTCTGGCTGAACCCGGCATTGCAGTGGGTTTCTCGCCGGAAGGTTCGGCGCGTACGTTGGTATTGGAGACCATCGGCAGCGCGCGGCACAGCATCCAGATGCTTGCCTACGCCTTTCAAGCGCCCGACATCACCCGGGCGTTGGTCGAGGCGCAAAAGCGTGGGGTGAAGGTACGCGTGGTCATCGACAAGAAACGCAACCTCGGCAAGGCCAGCACCACGGCCACGGACTTTGTCAGCCGCAATGGGGTGGAACTGCGTACCAGTGACCACTTTCACCTGCAGCACGACAAGGTGATTATTGTTGATGGCAGCACGGTGCAAACGGGGTCATTCAATTACGCGACGTCTGCGGAGACGGCGAATTCGGAGAATGTGCTGGTGATTAAGGGGGCGCCGGAGGTGGCGCGGCAATATGTTGAACATTGGCAGTCGCGATGGGAGCTTGGGGTGGGTTATATGGCGCGGTGAGGCGCTTTTTCAGGGGCAATCCCCCCAGTAGGCGTTGGTCTACGGGATTTCAAGAATCGAAAAAAGGGACAGATTTATTTTTCGCGAAAAGTTAATCCGTCCCCTTTTTATTCCGGGCAGTACTGACCCAGGTGGGCGACGGCTGGAGAGATCTGCATGGGTGAATTCCGGGTAATTAAAAACCTCGCCGGGGCGAGGTTTTTAATTAAATAAATCTGAAGACATTTGATTAAGAAACCTCAACCGTAACATCGCAATGGCCAGGCACGTCGATAATATGGACCTTATACCGTGTAGCCAATTGACTTTTAAGCATGGAAAAATCCTCTGGTGTTTCCATCCTGGCGCCTTCTACAAAGGTTAGTGCTTGTGCCTTCCTAGGCTGCTCCAATTGTGACTGAGCGGCAATCCGCCTCATTATAATTTCTTTAGGAATAAACATAACAGAGTCTCGCTGTATATGAATGACAGTACCATACTGCGCCGACGACCACTTTTGAACAACTGTGAGAAATGACAGGCATAAATATCAATCTCACATCAAAAAATCAAAAATAATTCAATACTGAAATAAGAGCTGACTATCCTAGCGAAAAAAGGGGACTGACGAAAAATAAATCTGTCCCTTTTTATGCGTTTTATGGGGCAGTACTGGCGCAGGTGGGCGACGATTGAGGAGATCTTCATGGGCGCATTCCGGGCAATAAAAAACCCCGCCGTGGCGAGGTTTTATTTTTTGATATCGCTCTATTTTTCTTGATAGGGTTTTTTAATAGCGCCATAATTTTCAACGCTACTGAGATCTTCCTCAATATGGAGTAGCTGATTGTACTTCGCAATTTTAACCTGTAGCTCAATGAATTCACCAACCGTGTTCACATCGTTTTTTTCATAAACAAAAGCATATCTTCTGCATCTTGAGCCCCAAAAAGGTGATACCTCGATAATACTGATTCAATAGTTATATCTGTACGAATGACCATGACTAGCTCCTTCAGTTAGCTGGATATGACGATTTGATGGCGCACGACCTTGAAAGTATAAAAACCTGTAAAAACCACCAGTCTTTAATACCACTTAATAATTAGCAGGACTCTTTTAATTAGGAATTCATCAATCCACCAACTTTTTACGCCAAAGCTGCCAGCGAGATTGAACTGGGACATGCCAGTCGGTTGCTTGGTCACTCCACTTAGGAGATGACCATGAAGGCATACCGCCGCGTTGGCGAGATCGTAAAGCCCACGAAATAACCCGCCCCCGCCACCAGGTGCTGTTCCACACCCTCGATGCGACCAAATACGTCGGGGGTGCGGAATGCCTCCCGAAAGTTGCGGAAGGGCTCATAAATCGCAGCCAATAAAAAACCCCGTAGACGTTAATCTACGGGGTTTTCAAGAGTGGAGGCCGAGGTCGGAATCGAACCGGCGTAGGTGGATTTGCAATCCACTGCATAACCATTTTGCTACTCGGCCTCAAACGATCAATGCCCTAACCACTGGCACTCACCGCATGCAAACTTGAGTGGGCTAATGAAGCCTGCCTCTACTCTAACTCATTGAATACATTGAAGTTTTTAATGCTTCGTTGCGTTCGATGGGCGCCATTATGTACGTATTTGCCAAAGCGTGCAACCCCTTGATTTCAAAAATATTTCGCAGCGCTTTCAAGGGGTTGCGCGTCTGCCCTACTCCTTGATCTGGAGCTGCTGGTATTGCGGGTCGGCCTTGATCTGGGCGTCGGTGAACGGCAGCGGGCTGAGTTTTTTCGCGGAGAAGGCTTGGGTCTGGTCCTTGGCGTGCTTGGAGGCTGGGTCGCTGGACAGGGAGAACGCCAGCACGCCTTGGGCCTGGGGGCCGTTGTCGTCGAAGGTGACGATTTGCAGGTAGCTGCTGCCGCTGACCACTTCGCGTTTGCCGTCGGCGCGCGGGACGGTTTGCATGGCGTTATAGATGCCCAGGGCCTGCGGGCCGCCGTGGATCGGGGTTTGGCCGCTGACCTGGATATCGCCCCAACGGCTTTTGGCGGTCAGGCCCAGCTTGGCCACATCGGCTGCGGACGCAAGCATCGCCTCACGCAGGGCCGTGGCGACAGGTTCACGGTCGATGGCCAGGCCGCGTGGCGTGGTCAGCGGTTGCGCCGGGTCGAATGCCACGCGCCAGGCGTCGGGAATCTGCTGCAGGTGCTCCATCAGGTTGATGAAGTGCACCAGGCCCAGGCCGCTGTCGAGGTTGGCGCGCTGGTCCCAGGTTTTCAGGCTGGTGCACAACGGTTGTAGCGCAGCCGCGTCGGCGCCCAGTTCTTTGGCGCAGAACGCCAGCAGGTCTGGCATGACCTGGCCTGCCAGGTACACCTCGTTGTCCATCACCATATGTTGCAGGTCGGTGACGCTGATTGGCTTGCTCTCCAGGGATTGCAGGCGCTGCACGGCGAAGCGTGCACGGGGGCCCAGGCCGATGTGGTCCTGGCTGATGACCGGTGAGAAACCGGTCAGCGGCGCCTTGGGGTTGGCCATCCACGCCGAGTCGTTGGAGTGCTGCACATAGTCGCTGCGTTCCAACTGCGGCAGCTGGTCGGCGGCGAAGATCCCCGCCTGGGCCGCGCGCGGGTCGATGTCCCAGGCGCAGGCGCTGTGGGCGCCGTCGAGTACGATCAGTTGCAGGCCGGCGCGCGGGTCGCTGCATTGCGCGAGCTTGGCCTGGCTGACGTTTGGCACCACCGACAGGTTCATGTACAGGCTCTGGCCCTGGTCGTCGGCGGCCAGGGTATTGACCCATGGGATGCCTTGCAGGGTATGCACCGAGGTTTGCAGCTCCTTGAGGCTGGCGGCGCGGTTCATTGCGTACCACTGCTGCAACACGCGGTCGTTGCCGAGGTTGGCGTCGCGCAGGCTGAAGGCGTAGTGGTTGTCCCAGTCCAGCTTGCCGGGCCATTGCACCACCGGGCCGAATTGGGAGCTGTAGAGTGTCTGGGACACAGCCTTGAGGCTGCCGTCGGGCTGTTTGGCCTGGACGGTCACCGTGGTCTTATCCAGCGGGAGGGATTTGCCGTCCAGCAGGTAGCGCATGGAATCCTTGGGATCCAGGGTCAGGCGATACAGGGTGAAATGCTTGGACGTATCGACCGTATGGGTCCAGGCCACATGTTGGTTGAAGCCAATGTTGATCACCGGCAAGCCCGGCAATGCGGCGCCCATCACGTCCAACTGGCCGGGAATGGTCAGGTGCATCTCATAAAAACGCATGCCACCGACCCACGGGAAATGCGGGTTGGCCAACAACATGCCACGGCCGTTGAATGAGCGGTCACGCCCTACCGCGACTGCGTTGCTGCCACGGTCCAGGGCAAAACGCTGTTGATTGGCCGCTGCCACTTCGAAGCGTTGGGCGCTGGCCTGTACGCCAGTGGTAACGCCAGGCGGCGTTGCCCCCGCCAGTGCTTCGGCGAATTGGCCCACACCGCCTTCGACGAGCAAGCGGCGGGTCAGCTTGACCACGTCTTGCGGCGTGATCGGCCGCACCCACGCTGCTTGGCACTGTGCCGGCGCGCCGTGTTCTTTCAGGTAGCGGTTGTAACCCGCCACATAGCCTTCAACGCGCTGCTGGATCTGCGGCGTTTGCGCGTTCCAGAAGGTGGCGACGGCCTGCGGCGTATTCAACCAGGTGAAAAACACGTCACTGGCCAGGTTGTTGCGCTCTTCCAGCGTGGCCTGCTCCGGGCCAAAGAAGCGTGAGCGTTCGCCACTCACCGTCACCACTTCGTTGGCCAGCAGGCACATATTGTCCTGGGCATACGCATAGCCGATGCCGTAGCCCAGGCCACGCTCATCGTTGGCGCGGATATGGGGCACGCCAAAGCCGGTACGCCGGATTTCCGCCGAAGCCGACGCCTGCGTCACCGACTCCCGTGCCGCTGCAGCCAGACTCAACCCCAGCAACACACCCGCCACACACACCCTGGACAACCCGTTGAAAATAATCACGCCGACTCCACCGTCAAATTGAACACCCTCGCAAGGGGTAGCTACCCCACCGTAAGGACGCAATTGACCGGGAACAATTTAGGCAGGCAAAGGCTTGATCGCCGTGACAAAACCGATACTGACGAAATTTACACATCTAAAACTTCATGATTTCGGCTGCTCGTTCGTCTTATTAACTAAGAGCGCTCATTTTCCTGATCAGGCTCTGATAAGGAGTTTTATTGCATGTACAACTCGCAACTGCCCACGGATGGACATTCACCCGCCGCCGAGGCCACGTTTGGCAACGGTGGCCACGCCTTTGGCAAGGCGCCGGAACAGCAAGGCAACCAACGGATTCGCCATTTGCTCAAGTACTTTGGCTTGCGCACCAGCCTGATCCGCCTGAAAGTCATCGACGCCCTGCTCACGGCTGCCGACAACCAGCGCACCCTCGGCGTACGCGGCGTGCACAGCCATTTGCTGGAGCTGGGCATTCCGTTGTCGTTTCTCAGCGTGCGTGAGGTGCTCAAGCGCCTGTGCAGCGAGGGCGTAATCACCCTCAATGCCGACAAGAGCTACAGCCTCCATGCAGAGGCTGCCAAGGTCCTCGAAGGCCGCGCCTGACTCAGAAGTTGGGCTTGACCTTGCGACGCATGATGCCGTTGATCACCACCACGATCACGGCCACCGCAATCGCGATGTACTGGAAGGTTTTCTCGCTGATGGCCCCGATGTTCTGCAGGTAGGACAGGCCAAACATCGTCGCCAGCACAGCCAGGGCAATCAGAATCGAATATTTCAAACGTTGCTTTTGGGTCATGACAGTTCCTGAATCTTGAGAATGTAGCCACTGTGTATCGCCAAACAGGCCACGCGCATGCCCATTGGCGGGGATGAGCCGGGTTCGGCAAGGTCTCATGTTACAGACGATGACGCGCTTTGGCTTGCCTGAAGCCTGAATGCCCCCCTGGTCGCTGACGACTTGTCACCCTGGCCCCGGTAATCTCACATCGGGATACCGACTTTTTTCTCACGCTTCATGGGGGAACCACTGACACTGATTCCAGCACCCAAACTGAGCGCACAACGCTCCAGCGTTGTTTTTCCTACGCGCCAGGTGCACTTCAGTGAGATGAACAATGACAATGCCTCTCAGCCACCAAGCCCCCCTTCCCCACACCCCTGCGCCGCCGCTTCTGAGCGAAGCGCTGCAAAAAAACACGGCGCCTACACCCACCTCAGATACGTCGGAACCCGATGCCCGTCAGGCGCTGAAAACCGCCCTGGCCGACCATCGCGACCTGCAAAGCTTGGCAACAGCGCTCGCGACCACCGTTGCGGTTTTGCCCGAAAACGCAGAACCCTCCGCCGTGAGCAAGGCCCTGCAAGACAATCGAATGCCCGTCGACGCTACCTCGTCATTTCAGCGTGACCCGACGTTTGTGCAACAGACCGCCAGTCTTGAAGCGTTCATCAAGGACCGGGATTTCACCCTGCCACTGACCGTCGCCGACCTGAAAGAACTGGCCGAGACCGTAGCCGAGGACGCTATCAGCCACCCGCTGGGGAATTTCGCCGGGGCCTTGTCATGGCCAGTGCCCCTGAGCGTTGACAACCAACGCGAGGTCTTCAATGTGGTGGCGTGCAACAGCGCCAGCCTGGAAGGCCTGCCCCTGCAAAATGCCCAGTGGGGCGCGCTGGACTACCTGGTCGGCGCGCTCAAGCTGTCGGCCGCCGACTTGCAGGACCCGATCAACGCCCTGGAAAAACTCCTCGACTCGCCCCAGGCGCAGGCGCTGGGGGCGGCGATCCAGCACAAGGTCAAGGGCATCGCCACCCCCAGCAGCATCAACGATTACGTGTTGACGGCGATCCACCTGGGGCTCGATCCCGACGCCATTGAGCAACCTATGCGCAACCGTGTCGCCGGGTTTGATCTGGCCAGCGATGCCTTCTGGGGCAAGCCGCCCTCCGAAGTGGTCAGCGCCTTGGCGAAACATCTGATTGCCCGTGGCACCACGTCCAGGGAGACCGCCGAACTGGCCGCCCACCTGCTGCTGGCGCGGGTTGCGCCGCAGTTTCTGCTCAAAGACATCCCCGCCGGAGTCAATGTCGGGACCTCGGCGTGGGCGAATCTGTGTCTTGCAGTCGCCAGGGTCGAAGCCGAGGCGCCGGGCAAGGCCGCAATGATGAGTTTTGCGCAGGTCATGCAGCTGGCAGACAGCAAACCGCCGGCCAGCGGCTCGGCACAAAAAGGTGTCCTGATCGACTGGGCCATCGCCAATCAGGTGCTGGACAAACGCGCCGATGGGCTTTACCCCGACCCGCAGATCGAGACGGCACGTAACGCGTTCAACAAACAGCAAGGCGCGTTGAAAGCGGCGTCGGAGCTACTCGAAGAACCCCTGCCGAATCGCAAGGCCATGGCCTTGGCCTTGTTGCAAAAGCACTTCGGTGATGGCGTTGATTTCGAGCACAAAGGCTTACGCATCAACTATGGGCCTGAGACCAAAGGCAATCGCTTCAGCGACCCTTACTCGATGCTGGACATCACCATGCAAGGGCTGAAACTCGACGAAGACTGGCAAGTGATGCCAGGCAGCAACGTCGACCTCAAAACATTCACTGCGCTGACCCGCAGCGCTGAGTTCAATGTGCCGCGCGCATTCGACGAGGCATTCACCCAGGTCACGCGACATTACAAAGACATCAAGCAAAATCTGGTGATGAACGCCATCACCCATTTGCCTGCCGAAGACAGAAAGCGACTCAACTACGGTGAGCTTACGTTCTTCAAGGAAAACACTTACAAGAAGTCCGCCTTTCCGTTCGTTCCGGACAGCCTGTTCCATTCGAGCAAGACGATCCTGGTGCAAGCCGAGTACGAAGGAAAGAAATACGCCTATGCCTTCGACACCGTGCGAGGCACTGCCCGTGAAGTGGCAACTCGTCCGACGGACCGTCAGCCCCAGGATGCCCCGAACGAAATCATCAAGTTCGACGAGTTTTCTCCCGACGACGACAGCCACGCGCTCAAGGAGAACAGAACGATTTATCGTCGGCCCAACGTGTTCGACAACCCACGCATCCAGCAAGTGGCCGCAACCGTGGTCAAAGGGCTGGACATCGATGGCGCCGCCGTCAAACGCCTGGCCGCTGGCAGAACGCCGGCGGAACAGCGGGCGGACACGCTGGCGTCAGTGGGCGAGTTTTTGCTCAACCTGATCCCCCTCCGCTCGGCCATCGTCAACTGGCGTGATGGCAAGTATAAAGACGCCGCAACGGACCTGGCGCTGGACATCTTTGGTCTGGTAACCGCAGGCGTGGGTGCTGCAGCTAAAGTCGTAAAAGCCGTCGGCAAGGCCGGTTCCTCCCTCGCCAAAGTGGCACACGGCAGCCGGATCATCGGCGCGGCAGCGATTGGCGCATTCAACCCCCTGGACGGTGCCGGCGACCTGCTGGTGGGCGCAGGCAAACTCGCGATCAAAGGTTCCAGTGCACTCGGCGCGTCCGTGCAAAAACTACGGGGAATCGCCACGGCCAGTGACCTGGCCGAAGCCAGCAAACGCTTTGACTCGGCGGCGACAGGGACTTTCAAAGTGGGTAACAACAGTGTCGAAAGCAGTGCGGTCATGCGCGATGGCCATTGGTACGCGTACGACGCCCATTCCCAAGCGCCCTACGGCACGCCCATCGCCGACTTCAACCCGGAACATACGCTGAGGCCGCCGTCGCCCCCGCAGGGGCCGGCAAAGGTTCAGCACAACCACCGCGCGCATCCCTATGCGAGGCCCGGTCAACCGTTGCGCCAAACCCACACAAACACAAGCACTGCGGCGAATGTGGTCAAAACCGATCACCTGGACACTATCCACGGCGAATACGTCAATCACATCAAGGGCGCGCCCACCGAAGCCCACTTCACCCCCAGCCGGAAAAAGGCGACAAAAGAGCGGTTCGAGCAAGACATGAATGCGTTCTATCAAAAGATGGACCCGATGAACCCGACCAATCGCCCGAATCTACCGAATCTGGGGCCCTACGATCCCGTGCCCACGGTGATCGAAAAAGCCCTGGACAGTGCGGATGTGGTGATCTTTGGCGAAAACCATCGCAGCCTGGCCTCGTTTCGCACGCTGTACGACAACGTCGATGTGCTCAAGCGCAAAAACGTCAAGGTCATCGGCATTGAAGGCATGGTCTATGACAACAATAAACGGCTCAAGGACGACGGAATGGGCTGGACGGGCAACGGTAATCGACCGACTGCCGCTGATATGGACCTGGAAAAACTCCTGCGCAAACTCAAGGACAACGGTATTGAGGCCGTGCCACTCGACCATTGGTATTTGACCCGTCATCGGCACGACCGCGCCGCGTATACCGGGCAAAACCAGGCGCAGCGCAACCTAGAACGGCTCAAGGAGTTCAACTACTACGCCACACGCGAACTCGAGCAGCATAAACACAAGGGCAAGGTGATCGCCTTGGTCGGTAGCCAGCACACCAATAGCACGCAAGGTGTCACCGGGCTGGCCGAATCAACCGGAGGGATCGGTATCGGCATCTTCGAACGGGCAGGATTGCGCGTGCCCTATGGCACAAAATCCATGGACCCCAAGCCAGGGCCCATGGATACCGTGACCGGCCACAATGATCTGACCGGCGACCTGCAGATATTTACCCGCGAAGACCCGTAGCCCTCGCTTCACGCCGCCGCTCAAGCCAAACGTTGCACTCTTGCATTACCGCTTCAACCCCAGGCCTGGACACGCGCATAACTCCACCAGCCAGTCCACAAACAACCGCACCCGCAGGGACAACTGGCGATGCGGTGGATACAACGCCGTCAGCGCCATGGATGGCACCGCCAGGTGCGGCAGCACCTGCACCAGCGTGCCCTCGGCCAATGGCCGCATGGCGTGGTAATACGGCGCCTGGATCAAACCGTACCCCGCCGCACACGCCGCGAAGTAGCCATCGGCACTGTTGACCGCGACCCGCTTGGGCAGGTTGATCGCACGCCGTTCTGTGCCCAGTTGGAATTCCAGGCCAAAACGTTTGCCGCTGGCACTGGAGATGTACTCGACCATCTGGTGCCGCGCCAGCAATTCGTCAAGGGACGCGGGCATGCCCAGGCGTTCAATGTAACCGGGGCTGGCCAGGGTCACCTGCTCCATCATTGCCAGGGGCCGCGCCACCAGCGACTCATCCAGCGCCGGGCCACCGCGCAACACGCAGTCCACGCCCTCGCGGATCAAATCCACCGGGCGGTCATTAAGGCCGATTTCCAACTCGATCTGCGGGTAACGCGCGGTAAATTGGGGCAACGCCGGTATCACGATGCAGCGCCCGATACCCGCCGGCATGTCCACACTCAACGTGCCACGCGGGTTCTGGCGGCTGGTGGAGAAGACCGCCTCGGTTTCCTCAAGGTCTGACAGTAAACGCACGCAGCGCTGGTAATACGCGGCGCCATCCAACGTAGGGCTGACCTGGCGCGTGGTGCGCTGCAACAACTGCACGCCCAGGTGCGCTTCCAACTGCTTTATCAGGATCGTCACCGAGGCACGGGGCAGTTGCAGGCTGTCGGCGGCCTTGGCGAAGCCGCCCAACTCGACGATCCGGGTAAACACGCGCATCGCATTAAAACGGTCCAAAGGCAGCCTCACCCGTCGATTATTTAGAAATTACGAATAGTGATAGCGCTTTTAGCCGGTTTATCCGGGTTTTGTCGAGGGTAACAATAGCGTCCTACCCCACACAGGAGCTGCCCCCATGCACACCCGTCAACTCGGCAAAAACGGCCCCCATGTCTGCGCCATCGGCCTCGGCTGCATGGGCATGACCGATTTCTACACCACCGGCACCAACACCCAGGAGGCCATCGCGACCTTGCACCGCGCCCTGGAACTGGGGGTCAACTTCCTCGACACCGCCGACATCTACGGCCCCCACACCAACGAAAGCCTGATCGGCCAGGCCATCGCCGGCAAGCGCGACCAGGTGTTCCTGGCGAGCAAGTTCGGCATTGTCCGCGACCCGGCCAACCCGGCGCTGCGCGGCGTCAACGGCCGCCCGGAATACATCCGCGCGGCCATCGACGGCACCTTGCGCCGTCTTGGCGTGGACACCCTCGACCTCTACTACCAACACCGCATCGACCCCGAAGTGGCCATCGAAGAAACCGTCGGCGCCATGGCCGAACTGGTCACCCAGGGCAAGGTGCGTTACCTGGGCCTCAGTGAAGCCTCTGCGGCCACCCTGGAGCGGGCGCACAAGGTCCATCCCATCAGCGCGCTGCAAAGCGAATATTCGCTGTGGAGCCGCGACCAGGAAGACAACGGCTGCCTCGCCGCGTGCCAGCGCCTGGGCGTCGCCTTTGTGCCGTACAGCCCGCTGGGGCGCGGCTTCCTCACCGGCGCATTGAACAGCCCGGAGGATTTCGCGGCAGACGATTACCGCCGCTTCAGCCCGCGCTTCCAGGGCGAGAACTTTGCGAAAAACCTGCTGTTGGTGAACCAGGTGCAGGCGCTGGCGGCCGACAAAGGCGTATCCGCCGGGCAACTGGCGCTGGCGTGGGTGTTGGCCCAGGGCGACTTCATCATCCCGATCCCCGGCACCAAGCAGCGCAAATACCTGGAAGAAAACGTGAAGGCGCTGTCGATCACCCTGGCGCCTGGCGAACTGGCCGCGCTGGAAGCGATCTTCCCCGCGCAGGCAACCGCTGGCCCGCGTTACCCCGAAGCGGTCATGGCGATGCTGAACCTATAAGAAACGAGGCGCCGGTAAACGGCGCCTCGACTTTCTTGTACGAACGTACCTAAAGCTCCTGACACCCAAGCCGATAGCCCTACGAAGCTCCAACAAAGCCGCGTGAATAATAAACGCTTCGTAAGGACGACCCCCATGCCTGCACTGCGCTCCATCCAAGCCCGCTACACCCTGTTTCTGGTGCTGTTCGTCCTGGTGTTATTTGTCTTGACCGTCGTCGGCATCGGCCAGTTGGTCGCGCCCAAGTTGCAGCACACCGAAGAACAGGTAGTGCTCAACCGCGTCAGCGAAGTGGCCGAACAGATCCAGGGCGAACTGAACAAGGTTCAGGCCCAGCAACGCACCATCACCCAAACCATTCCCCTGCTCGACAGCGATGCCATCGACAAGGTCCTGCCGGGCCTGGTGGATCAGTATGGCGAGCTGAAAGTCTTCGGCGGCGGCATCTGGCCGTTGCCCAACCAGCGCACCCCGGGGCGCAACAAACACAGCACGTTCTGGCACCGCGATGCCTCGGGCAAACTGGCGGTCAACACCTTCTGGAACAGCGACCCCGCGCCGAACTACTACGACCAGAGCTGGTACAAAGGCGGCCTCGCCTCGCCGCGCGGCCAATGCGCCTGGGCTGCCGCGTATAAAGACGACGCCAGCCAGGAGCCGCGCACCAACTGCGCCATGGCCATCCAGCGCGACGGCGCCGCCTATGGCGTGGCGACCATCGACGTGACCCTGGGGTTCTTCAACGACCTGGTGGCCAGCAAGGAAAAAGACATCGGCGGGCAAATGCTCATCGTCGAAGCCGACGGCAAGATCATCAGCAACAGCTCGCGCATCAGCGGCCCGGTGGTGTTGAAGAACATCAGCGAACTGACCGGCACCTCGGCCTTTGCCGCCCAGGTCAGCAAAGCCCTGGCCCAGCGCAACCAGGGGTTGCAGCGCAGCGAGTTCGACAACGGCGGCGTCGCCAGCACCTTCTATATGCGCCCGATCGAAGGCACGCCGTGGTTCCTCGCTACCGCCCTGCCCACGTCGTTGATTACCGCCCAGCGCAATGACGTGCTGGGCAGCCTGGCCCTGCTGCAAATTCCCATGGTGTTGTTGCTGGTGCTGTTGCAGGTCTACGCGATCCGCCAACTGGTGCAGCGCATGAAGTCGCTGAAGAGCAATATCGACGCGCTGTCGGCCGGCGATGCCGACCTGACACGGCGCATCACCATCCGCGCCGAGGACGAACTGGGGGCCATCGGCCATTCGGTGAACCGGTTTATCGTCTACCTGCAAAACATGATCGGCGAAGTGACCCAGGCCACCGCCGCTATGTCGTCGGGCCTTGCGCAGTTGCAACAGACCTCGGCGCAGACCAACCAGATCCTGGTACGCCACGCTTCTGAGACCGACCAGACCGTCACCGCCATCACCGAAATGAGTTCCACCGCCGACACCGTCGCGCAGAACGCCGCCGAAACCGCGGCCTTTACCCAGCGCGCCAACGAGCACGCCGACCGTTCCCGCGTGGTCGTGGGCGAAGCGTCCAACAGCGTCAGCGCCTTGATCGGTGAAGTGTCCAGCGCCACCCACAGTGTGGAAAACATGCGCCAGGACGCCGCGCGCATCACCGAAACCCTCGGCGTGATCGGCGCGATTGCCGGCCAGACCAACCTGCTGGCACTCAACGCCGCCATCGAAGCGGCGCGGGCCGGCGAACAAGGTCGCGGCTTTGCGGTGGTCGCGGACGAAGTGCGCGCCCTGGCGGCACGCACCCAGGCCAGCACCTCGCAGATCAACGAGATGCTCGCGCGCTTGACCACGGGGGTGAGCACCTCGGTGGCGGCCATGGAAAATACCCAGGCCAGCTGCCAGTCGGCGGCCGATGCGACGGCCCGGGTCAACAGCGGCCTGGATGAGATGGCCGGCTCGGTCAGCCATATCCACAACCTCAGCACGCAGATCGCCACGGCGGCCGAGCAACAAAGCGCGGTCACCGAGGAGATCAACCGCAGCATGGTGCACATCCGCCATATGGTCGAAGAACTGGTGCAAGGCGGGCACGCCACTGAAACCAATACCCAAAGCCTGCTGGACGCCAATGGCCGGGTGATTGCCCTGATGAGTCGCTTCAAAGTCCGTTGATCTATTGCTCGCGTGCTCCCGTGCAAAGCGCGGGAGTCGGACTATTCTGACAGTTCCCAGTGCTAAGAACGCCACACAGGAGGTGTGCAATGCGCGCTGTCGAGCAGTCGGTCCGCTTGGAGCGGATCAGTCAAGAACGCTTTATCCAGGCCCCCATCGAGGCCGTCTACGACTACGTCACCCAGCCCGATCGCTGGCACGAATGGCACCCCACCTCCCTCAGTGCCGACACCGGCACCCTCGGTTCCCTCCCCGTCGGCGCGCGCTTTACCGAGTACATCGACCTGCTGGGCGTGCGCGTGCCCATGAGCTACCGCGTGCAGATCGCCCGGCGCCCCAGCGAATTCAAGACCGTGTTCACCTCCCTGGCCGTTGACGGCTCGATTCATTACTTCTTGCAGCCCCACCGCGACGGCACGCTGTTCAAGCGTGTGCTGATCTACGAAACCGAATTGCAACTGGCCACCTTGCAGGAGCGCATGCTCGAACTGTCGGCGATTGCCCTGGACCAGCTCAAGCATCGGCTGGAAAACCCACCCTTTGTATAATTTAGAAACATTACCGCCACCGCTCCCCCCTGTGGGAGCTGGCTTGCCTGCGATGACGTCGGCATGATCGCCCCGTCCATCACCGTGTGAGCCCATCATGAAAACCCCATTGCGCTTGGCCCTGCTGTCCGCCCTGTTCACCTCCACCCTGGCCCAGGCCGCCGACCTGATCCCCATCGACGTGCACCGCGACGCCAATTGCGGTTGCTGCAAAAAATGGATCAGCCACCTGGAAAGCAACGGCTTCAAGGTCAATGACCATGTCGAAGCCGACATGAGTGCGGTCAAGCAACGCCTCGGCGTCGCCCCGCGCCTGGGTTCGTGCCATACCGCCGTGATCGACGGCAAGTTTGTCGAAGGCCACGTGCCCGCCGAGCAGGTGCTGGCCTTGCGCAAGCGTACTGATCTGTTGGGCCTCGCCGCCCCGGGCATGCCGATGGGTTCGCCCGGCATGGAAGTGGACGGCCGCAGCGAGGCTTATCAAGTCATCGGCCTGACCCGTGACGGCAAAGATGTGGTGGTGGCTGAATACCCGGCGCAATGATCGCCGGCTACCTCGGACTGTTCCTCGCGGCGTTTGGCGCCGCGACCTTGCTGCCGTTGCAATCGGAAGCCGTGCTGGTGGGCCTTTTGCTCAGCGGGCACTACAGCCTGTGGCTGTTGCTGGCGGTTGCCACAATGGGCAACGTGCTCGGCTCGGTGGTGAACTGGTGGTTGGGGCGCTGGGTCGAGCACTTCAAGGGGCGGCGCTGGTTTCCAGTCAACGACCGGCAACTGGACAAGGCGCGCCGGCATTACCAGCGTTGGGGGCATTGGACGTTGCTGCTCAGTTGGCTGCCGGTCATTGGTGATCCGCTGACCTTGGTTGCCGGGGTGATGCGCGAACCGTTGTGGCGCTTTCTGTTACTGGTGACCGTGGCCAAAAGCCTGCGCTACGCCGTGCTCGCCGCCGTGACGCTGCACTGGGTGTTAATCCCCACTTAATCGCCTCCAAAGAGCATCCGGGCAACCTTTCCGGAGCCTTGCCAATGCCTTCTTTACGCGCTTTTTGCATCGCCGCCCTACTGACTGCGGGCACCACCCCGGTGTTCGCCGCAACCTACGGCCCCGAGCTGCAAGGCTTTCAATACCCTTACCCGGTGGAGCATTTCACCTTCCAATCCCAAGGCAAGAACCTGCAAATGGGCTACATGGACGTCCCCGCCAAGGGCCGCGCCAACGGTCGCAGCGTGGTGCTGATGCATGGCAAGAACTTCTGCGGCGCCACCTGGGAAAACTCGATCAACACCCTGAGCGCTGCGGGTTATCGGGTCATTGCGCCGGACCAGATCGGTTTCTGCACCTCCAGCAAACCCGAGCATTACCAATACAGCTTCCAGCAACTGGCGCTCAACACCCACCAACTGCTGGAAACGCTCGGCATTCAAAAGGCCACGATCATCGGCCACTCCACCGGCGGCATGCTCGCCACCCGCTATGCCCTGCTCTACCCCGAGCAAACCGAGCAACTTGGGCTGGTCAATCCCATCGGCCTGGAAGACTGGAAAGCCCTGGGCGTGCCCTACCGCAGCGTTGACCAGTGGTACGAACGGGAGCTCAAGCTCAGCGCCGACGGTATCCGCAAATACGAACTGAATACCTATTACGTCGGCCGCTGGAAACCCGAATACGAGCGCTGGGTGGACATGCTCGCCGGCCTCAACAGCGGCCCCGGCCATGCCCAGGTCGCATGGAATTCGGCGCTGATCTACGACATGATCTTCACCCAGCCGGTGGTCTACGAGTTCAAGGACTTGCAGATGCCGACCCTGCTGCTGATCGGTACGGCCGATACCACCGCCATCGGCAGCGATATTGCACCGCCGGCGGTCAAGGCCCGGCTGGGTCACTATGATGTACTCGGCAAACACGTCGCCAAGCTGATCCCCCACGCAACCCTGGTGGAATTCCAGGGCCTGGGCCATGCGCCGCAGATGGAAGAACCGGCCCGCTTCGACGCAGCGTTGTTGCAGGGCCTGAATGCCCTTTAATCCACTCTTTTTCGAGGTACTGGTGAATGTCGCTACAGATCGCAGTCATTGATGATTGGCAGCAAGTGGCCAGTAGCGTGGTGGATTGGTCAGTGCTCGAAAGCGTCGGCCAGGTGCACTTCCTGCACGACTACCCGGCGGATCGCGCGACGATGATCGAGCGCTTGCAGGGTTTCGACGTGATTTGCCTGATGCGCGAACGCTCCACCTTCGACCAGGCCCTGCTGCAAGGCTTGCCCCAGCTCAAGCTGCTGGTGACCGGCGGCATGCGCAACGCCGCCATCGACATTCCCGCCGCCACGGCCCTGGGCATCCAGGTGTGCGGCACCGATAGCTATAAACACGCGGCACCGGAATTGACCTGGGCGCTGATAATGGCCAGCACCCGCAACCTGCTGGCCGAAGCCCATTCGCTGCGCACGGGCGGCTGGCAGATCGGCCTGGGCGGCGACCTGCATGGCAAGACCCTGGGGATTCTCGGCCTGGGCAGCATCGGCCAGAAAGTCGCGCAATTTGCCCAGGTATTCGGCATGCGCGTGATTGCCTGGAGCGAGAACCTCACGCCCGAGCGCGCGGCGCAAGCCGGGGTCACCTGGGTCAGCAAACAACAGCTGTTCGAACAGGCAGACATCCTCACCGTGCACCTGGTACTCAGCGACCGCAGCCGAGGCCTGGTGGATGCGCAGGCGCTGGGCTGGATGAAACCGGGCGCGCGCCTGGTGAACACCGCACGCGGACCGATCGTCGATGAACAGGCGCTGGTCCAGGCCCTGGAAAGTGGCCAACTGGCCGGCGCCGCGCTGGACGTGTTCGGCGACGAACCGCTGCCGCTGGATCACCCGTTCCGCCGCTTGCCCAACGTGCTGGCCACGCCCCATGTGGGCTACGTGAGCGAACAGAATTACCGGCAGTTCTATGGGCAGATGATCGAAGACATCCACGCCTGGGCCAACGGCGCGCCCATTCGCGTGCTGGGCTAACGCACCACTCTGGAACACGCGCACCGTTGTGGCGAGGGAGCTTGCTCCCGCTGGGCTGCGCAGCGGCCCCAAAAATCTTGGGAGCGCTGCGCACTC
>NZ_JANLGL010000039.1:0-39266 GCF_024655625.1 Pseudomonas sp. 18.1.10 | reverse complement strand
ATACATATGCTGACTGACACTCCGCTTTCGCGAGCAAGCCCGCTCCCACATTTGGATCTCCATAAGTTTCGGGATTGTGCACCGCTTGAATGCACCATGAACCGGCATCGGGCACCAACTCAAGGCCTGGAATATCGGCCTGATTGAAAACTCTTTGAAGCCCAGAAACACCAAAGCCCCGTATCCCGGGGCTTTGCGCTTTTTAAAGAAATTTTTTGGCACAACCTGGCCACTCTGGCACGCCCCCTGCAATACCCCTTGTACAACCCAGTTTCGGGGACCTTGGTACAGGCAGGCCGAGAATCCCCTCTTTACACCCGGGGTGCTTGATGCGAACCGCGTCGCGCTCCACACCGCTTTGGGGAACCTTGGTACAGGCAGGCCGGGGATTCCCTCTTTAATACCGAAGCCCATGCGGCTTCACCCCGTTTTGGGAGCCCTGGTACAGGCAGGCCGGGAACTCCCTCTTTTATTGCTCCTGGAGATGGATCTCCAACCGCCAGCGGCCCTCGGCCTTCTCGCCCTTCCACTCCCCGCGCAACGGCCGAGCCGCCACCAGGTTCAGCAGCAGGCCGCCATCGGTCTTGCGGATGCGCCAGTTCACGTCCTTGTCATTGACCTTGAGCTGCCCACTGGCCACCTTGCCTTGGGCGTCGAACAGCAGCGCCACGGTGCCGTCGATATGCTCGCCGTGCAGCTTGGGTTCGCTGTTGAACCACACCACCACGCCGTCCGCAGCCGTATCAAGCTGTTGCAGCTCCACCGGGTCCGCCGTGGTCAGGCGACCGATCATCAGCCCCACCATCATGCCGACAATCGCCAAAGAGCCCATGACCCTCGGCATTAGCTTCAGCCTTGGGTCCTCTTCGGGGGTAGAATGCAGCGCATCTTTACCTTCGGAGCCGTGCATGTTTCACGTCATCCTTTTTCAACCAGAAATTCCGCCGAATACCGGCAACGTTATCAGGCTGTGCGCCAACAGTGGCTGCCACCTGCATTTGATCGAGCCTTTGGGTTTCGACATGGACGACAAGCGCCTGCGCCGCGCCGGGTTGGACTATCACGAGTACGCCACGCTCAAGCGCCACGCCGACCTCGCCAGCTGCCTGGAAAGCCTGGGGCATCCACGGTTGTTTGCGTTTACCACCAAGGGTTCGCGGCCGTTTCATGATGCCAGCTTTGCCGAAGGCGATGCCTTCCTGTTTGGCCCGGAAAGCCGTGGGCTGCCGGCTGAGGTGCTGGATGCCTTGCCTGATGGCCATCGTTTGCGTTTGCCGATGCGTGAAGGGTGTCGCAGCCTCAACCTGTCCAACACCGTAGCCGTCGCGGTTTACGAAGGCTGGCGCCAACTCGGTTTCAAGTAATACACAAAACAAAATGTGGGAGCGGGCTTGCTCGCGAAAGCGGTGTGTCAGTCAATGAAGATGTCGACTGAAGTACCGCATTCGCGAGCAAGCCCGCTCCCACATTTGATCGGTGTCGCTGTTCAGAACCGCTTACTGAACCGTCGACGAACCTTCCTGTTGCATGCGCTGCAGCTCTTGCGCGTACAGGGCATCGAAGTTCACCGGTGCCAGCATCAGCGCCGGGAACGAGCCACGGGTGACCAGGCTGTCCAGGGTCTCACGGGCATACGGAAACAGGATGTTCGGGCAGAACGCGCCCAGGGTGTGGCTCATGGACGCTTCGTCCAGGCCCTGGATCAGGAAGATACCGGCCTGTTGCACCTCAGCGATGAAAGCGACTTCTTCGCCGTTCTTCACGGTCACCGACAGGGTCAGCACGACTTCGTGGAAGTCACCTTCCAGTGCCTTTTGACGGGTGTTCAGGTCCAGCGCAACGCTTGGGGTCCATTCCTGGCGGAAGATCGCCGGGCTTTTCGGCGCTTCGAACGACAGGTCACGCACGTAGATGCGCTGCAGCGAGAACTGTGGGCCTTGGTCTTGCGCAGCTTCGGTGTTCTGTTGGTCAGTCATCGCAGATCCTTGTGATCTTGGGGTCTTTTAGGGGTTAGGCGAGCAGCGCATCCAGCTTGCCGGCGCGCTCCAGGGCAAACAGGTCGTCGCAGCCACCGATGTGCCTGGCGCCGATCCAGATCTGCGGCACGGACGTGCGCCCCGCCTTCTGGGCCATTTCGGCACGCACCTGGGGTTTGCCATCGACCTTGATTTCTTCGAAGGCAACGCCCTTTTTCTCCAGCAAGGCCTTGGCCCGCATGCAGTAAGGGCACCAATCGCTGGAATACACGACAACCTGGCTCATATCACTTCACCAGCGGGAGGTTATCGGCTTTCCAGCTGCCGATACCGCCGGACAGTTTGGCGGCGGTGAAACCGGCCTTGAGCATTTCGCGGGCATGGGTGCCGGCGTGCTGGCCCTGGGCATCGACCAGGATGATGGTCTTGGCCTTGTGTTTTTCCAGCTCGGCCAGGCGCGCGATCAGCTTGTCCTGTGGAATGTTCAGGGCACCGACGATATGGCCGGCGGCAAAATCCTTGGCCGGGCGGATGTCCACGACAACGGCCTCATCCTTGTTAACCAGCGCGGTCAGCTCCGATGTGCTCAGGCTGCGGCCACCACGGCTCATCTCGTGAGCGATCAGCAGCGCCAGCAGGATGACGAAGGCACCCACGAGCAGATAGTGGGCAGTGGCAAATGCAATCAGGTGATCAACCATCAAGGAGGTTCCAGGGCGTTAAAATGGCGGTAAGTATACACAGCCGCCGGGGGCGGCCAACCCCCGTAAAGCGGTGACGCGGTCTGAACTTCGCTTTAAACTGCCACTCCCTTTTCAATCGCCTTCCTTTATTACCGCCACGAGAGGATCTATGACTACCACGCCTAAACCTTTGGTCCTGATAATTCTCGATGGCTTCGGACACAGTGAAAGCCACCACGACAACGCGGTATACGCGGCCAGGAAGCCCGTACTCGACCGCCTGACCGCGACGATGCCCAACGGCCTGATCTCCGGTTCCGGCATGGATGTCGGCCTGCCGGACGGCCAGATGGGCAACTCGGAAGTCGGCCACATGAATCTCGGCGCCGGACGAGTGGTCTATCAAGACTTCACCCGCGTGACCAAAGCGATCCGCGATGGCGAGTTCTTCGAGAACCCGACCATCTGCGCCGCCGTCGATAAAGCCGTGGCTGCCGGCAAAGCCGTGCACTTCATGGGCCTGCTGTCCGATGGCGGCGTCCACAGCCACCAGGACCACCTGGTGGCCATGGCCGAACTGGCCTTCAAACGCGGTGCCGACAAGATCTACCTGCACGCCTTCCTCGACGGCCGCGACACCCCGCCGAAAAGCGCGCAATCGTCCATCGAACTGCTGGACGCCACCTTTGCCGCCCTGGGCAAGGGCCGCATCGCCAGCCTGGTGGGTCGCTATTTCGCCATGGACCGCGACAACCGCTGGGACCGCGTGTCCCAGGCCTACAACCTGATCGTCGACGGCCAGGCCGAATTCAACGCTGCCACGGCCCAGGAAGGCCTGGAAGCTGCCTACGCCCGTGGCGAGAGTGATGAATTCGTCAAGGCCACCACCATCGGCGAGCCGGTGAAAGTCGAAGACGGCGACGCCGTGATCTTCATGAACTTCCGCGCCGACCGCGCCCGCGAGTTGAGCCGTGTGTTCGTCGAAGACGGTTTCAGCGAGTTCGAACGCGCGCGCCAGCCAAAAGTCCACTACGTCGGCCTGACCCAATACGCCGCCAGCATCCCGGCCCCTGCCGCGTTCGCGCCGGGCAGCCTGGAAAACGTGCTGGGCGACTACCTGGCGAAAAACGGCAAGACCCAGCTGCGCATCGCCGAAACCGAGAAATACGCCCACGTGACCTTCTTCTTCTCCGGCGGTCGGGAAGAACCGTTCCCGGGCGAAGAGCGCATCCTGATCCCGTCGCCAAAAGTCGCCACCTACGACCTGCAACCGGAAATGAGCGCGCCGGAAGTCACCGACAAGATCGTCGATGCCATCGAACACCAGCGTTATGACGTGATCGTGGTCAACTACGCCAACGGCGACATGGTCGGCCACAGCGGCAACCTCGCTGCCGCGACCAAGGCCGTGGAATGCCTGGACGAGTGCGTCGGCCGCATCGCCGAGGCGCTGGAAAAAGTCGGCGGCGAAGCGCTGATCACCGCTGACCACGGCAATTGCGAGCAGATGTCGGATGAATCCACCGGCCAGGCCCACACCGCCCACACCACCGAGCCGGTGCCGTTCATCTATGTCGGCAAGCGTGATCTGAAAGTGCGTGAAGGTGGCGTACTGGCAGATGTGGCGCCGACCATGCTGAAGCTGATGGGGCTGGAGAAGCCGGCTGAGATGACTGGGACTTCGATCCTGGTCTGAAACGCTTTAGGGGTTGCTCAAAGCGGTCTGCCCGCCAATAATGGTCCCGAGCGCGAAACCAGTTGCCTCCAGCGGCAATAACTGGCGTAGGAACCCCGTTGATGGTTGGACATCAGCGTAGGGTGAGACCTCCACACCCCCGCTTGAGGGTGTGTATATGAATATCAAGCAGTTAACTTAGGGCAGTTCGAGAGAGCTGCCCTTTTCTTTGCCTGCTAAAAAAGGTGGTAGCGCTGGTATAGCAGTTCGCCGTGGCGATGCTTGTTCAGTGCCTTGGCATCGGTCTGCATGAAATTCCACAACACATTGCCAGCCTGGATATTCACGACAACCAGCATTTGCCGCCTGCTCTCGTAAGCACCAATGAATGCCAGCCGAGCCGAACCATCGCTGTACGCGACACGCCAAATTTCCAAGGGGCCCGTCAGCGTGTCCAGTGCAACCCTGACATACCGCTCCCTCGCGTCCTGTCGCTTCTCGACTATATGCCGCAGCGTTGCACGCCTAATCCGAACCCCTCCCAAAGGAGACGTTATACAAACTTCGGAACACGCCGCGTCAATGAGCCCCAAGTTAGAAGCCACGACCTCAACAGCTTCGGCAACATCCTCGCCCGCAGCCACCTCCTCAATCGGGCAGGAACGAAGCGCCCTGTCGAGGCTGCGCAAATCTGGCAAACCGTAATCGAGCCAGGTTTGCTGGCCTTTTGACTCATAAATAGCGGGCATTGCCCATCGCGCCGACTCGCTGATTGATTGGCCCGAGAGTCTATTCTCAGAGAGCAAAAACCAGCGCAGCAGGAGCATTTCAAAGCGTTTCTACCGCACCAAATCCCAGGCATTCACCTGGACCAACACATTAACGACCATTCGTCGGCCAGGGCACACCACGCGCCGACCCAAATTCAAATGCATATTGCGGCCATAGGGCGCCCAACTTGCCCCCCAGCCCGAATTGGGCGTTTTTTTTGCAGCGCTTGGCGGGCATACTAGGCCGTCCCTTTCCCTGGTGTCGCCCGCCTCTATGCTTCGCGCCTTGATTACCCTTGCCCTTGTCTGCCTGCTCCAACCGGCATTTGCCGACGAGCGCGCACAAACCCAACAACAGTTGGACGCTACGCGTCAGGACATTACCGAGCTGAAAAAGCTGCTCGGCAAGCTCCAGGAAGAAAAATCCGGGGTGCAGAAAGACCTGCGCGGCACGGAAACCGAAATGGGCAAGCTGGAGAAGCAGGTCCAGGAGCTGCAAAAAGAATTAAAGAAGAGCGAGTCGGAACTGGAGCGACTCGACGCTGAGAAAAAAAAACTCCAGGGCGCACGCGTTGAACAGCAACGCCTGATCGCGATCCAGGCCCGTGCCGCCTACCAGAGCGGCCGCCAGGAATACCTCAAGCTGCTGCTGAACCAGCAGAACCCGGAAAAATTTGCGCGCACCCTCACCTATTACGACTACCTGAGCCAGGCGCGTCTCGCGCAACTGAAGGGTTTCAACGAAACCCTGCGCCAGTTGGCCAACGTCGAACAGGAAATTGCCGACCAGCAATCACAGCTGCTCGACCAGAAAACCGCCCTCGACACCCAACGCGGCCAACTTGAGCAGGTACGCAAGGAACGCCAGCAGGCCCTGGCCAAGCTCAATGACGACGTGAAGGCCCGCGACGCCAAGCTCCAGGCTCGCGAACAGGACCAGGCGGACCTGGGCAAAGTCCTCAAGACCATCGAAGAAACCCTGGCCCGCCAGGCTCGCGAGGCCGAAGAAGCGCGCCAGAAAGCGCTGATCGCCCAGCAGGAAGCCGAAAAAAAGCGCCAGCGTGAGGCCGAGCTGGCAGCCACCACGGACGCCCCGGCGCCGCGTAAACCGGCGCATGCAGCCCCTGGCCCGCTGGTTTCCAGTGCCGGCGAGTCGTTCGGCGGCCCTTTTGTATCGGCTCGCGGCAAACTTCCATGGCCAGTTGATGGTCGACTACTGGCACGCTTTGGGGAAACCCGTGGCGATGACACCCGTGCCAAGTGGGATGGCGTGATGATAAGCGCCGCCGCCGGCAGCCAGGTGCATGCCGTCCACGGTGGCCGTGTGGTGTTTGCCGATTGGCTGCGGGGCGCCGGTTTGTTGGTGATTCTCGACCACGGTAATGGCTATTTGAGCCTTTACGGCCACAATCAGACTTTACTCAAGTCGGCAGGTGATGTTGTAAAAGCCGGTGAATCCATTTCCACTGTCGGTAACAGTGGTGGCCAGGACACCCCGGCGCTGTACTTCGCTATTCGTCAGCAGGGCCGCCCGAGCGACCCTGCACAATGGTGCCGTTCCCAAGGATAGGGCCGCATCTACATTAGGAGTTCGTTCGACATGCTGCATTTGTCCCGCCTCACTTCGCTGGCCCTGACCATCGCCCTGGTTATCGGCGCGCCCCTGGCGTTCGCCGCACCGGCGGCACCGGCTGCACCCGTCGTGACCACCAAGGCGCCGTTGCCGCTGGACGAGCTGCGCACCTTTGCCGAGGTCATGGACCGGATCAAGGCAGCTTATGTCGACCCCGTAGACGACAAGACCCTGCTGGAAAATGCCATCAAGGGCATGCTCAGCAACCTCGACCCGCACTCCGCCTACCTTGGCCCGGAAGATTTCGCCGAGCTGCAGGAAAGCACCAGCGGTGAGTTCGGCGGCCTGGGCATTGAAGTCGGCTCCGAAGATGGCAACGTCAAGGTGGTCTCGCCCATCGATGACACCCCGGCATCCAAGGCCGGCATCCAGGCCGGCGACTTTATCGTCAAGATCAACGGCCAGCCGACCCGTGGCCAGACCATGACCGAAGCCGTGGACAAGATGCGCGGCAAGATCGGCCAGAAGATCACCCTGACCTTGGTGCGCGATGGCGGCACGCCGTTCGACGTGACGCTGACCCGCGCGACCATTGTGGTCAAGAGCGTGAAGAGCCAGCTGCTGGAGTCGGGCTACGGCTACATCCGCATCACCCAGTTCCAGGTCAAGACCGGCGACGAAGTGGCCAAGGCCCTGGCCAAGCTGCGCAAGGACAACGGCAAGAAGCTCAACGGCATCGTGCTCGACCTGCGCAACAACCCGGGCGGCGTGTTGCAGGCGGCAGTGGAAGTGGTCGACCACTTCATCACCAAAGGCCTGATCGTGTACACCAAGGGCCGTATCGCCAACTCCGAGCTGCGCTTCTCGGCCACCGGCAACGACCTCAGCGAAAACGTGCCATTGGCCGTGCTTATCAACGGCGGCAGCGCCTCGGCGTCGGAAATCGTCGCCGGCGCCCTGCAAGACCAGAAGCGCGGCGTGCTGATGGGCACTACCAGTTTCGGCAAAGGCTCGGTACAAACCGTGCTGCCGTTGAACAACGACCGCGCCCTGAAGATCACCACCGCGCTGTACTACACGCCGAATGGCCGCTCGATCCAGGCCCAGGGCATCGTGCCGGACATCGAAGTGCGCAAGGCCAAGATCACCAACGAGGCCGACAGCGAGTACTACAAGGAAGCGGACCTGCAAGGTCACCTGGGCAATGGCAACGGCGGTGCCGACAAGCCAACCGGCAGCAGCACAAAAGCCAAGCCGATGCCGCAGGACGATGACTACCAACTGGCCCAGGCGCTGAGCCTGCTCAAGGGCCTGAGCATCACCCGCAGCCGTTGATATGCGTTTTGCCCTAATAATCGCTGTGCTGTGCAGCCTGGCCGGAGTCGCTCACGCGGCCCCGGCCAGCGAATCGCACAAAGCCTACCTGACCCTCATCATCGACGACCTCGGGCAAAACCTGCCCCGGGACCGTCGCGTGCTGGCCCTGCCTGGGCCTGTGACCACGGCGATCATGCCCGACACGCCCCACGCCGCCGAATTCGCCCGCGAAGCCCACAAGGCCGGCAAGATCGTGATCCTGCACATGCCCATGGACCCGGCCACCGGGCCGTTCGCCTGGCACCCGGAATTGCCTGTTGAAGAGCTCGGCAAACGCCTGGACGCCGCGTTCAAGGCGGTGCCCTACACCGCCGGGATCAACAACCATATGGGCAGCCGCATGACTGCGCAGCCGCAGGCAATGGCCTGGCTGATGGCCGAGCTGCAACGGCGCCACAAGTTCTTTGTCGATAGCCGCACCAGCGCACAAACCGTCGCCGCCGCCGAGGCGCAGAAGATCGGCCTGGCCAGTGTCTCGCGGGATGTGTTCCTGGATGACGAGCGCACCGAAGCGGCGATCACCAGCCAATTGCAGACGGCAATCAAGCTGGCCCACAAACAAGGCTCGGCGGTGATGATCGGCCACCCTTACCCGCAGACCCTGGCTGTGCTGGAACGCGAGCTGCCCAAGCTCAAGGCCCAGGGCGTGGACTGGATCGATATCAAATTGATGATTAGCCTGCGCAGCAACCAGGCCATGTCCGGGCATGGCAAGAACGGCACTTACCGCTACAAGTAGCGCGCCATGACCTGCTCCACCACGCCTTCCTTGCGCAGCTGGTCCAGCGCGGCCTGCAATTTGCTCACCGTGTCGTCCGGCACATTTTTGTTGAGCGCCAGGTACAACTGGGCGCTGTTGAAGCGCAGCACCGTCTTCAGACCGGTCACGCCAACCTGGCGCGCCAGATAACGTCCGGCAGGGTCGCCGGTGGCCCACAGGTCGATCTGGCCATCCAGCAGCTTTTGCGCGTTGTCCTGATCGCGCAACACCACCACCGGGTTGAGACCGCGCTTCTCCAGGGTCTCGGCAATGGCATCGCCCTTGTACGCGCCGATCTTGTAACGGCGCGCATGTTCGAGGTCGGTCAATTGGATCTTGCTGTCGGCCTTGGCCAGCAGCACCCAATCGTCCGGGCCGATAGGGCCGACCCATTTGAACAGGGCTTCGCGATCCGGCAGGCGGGCCATCACAAATACGCCATAGCCGGGTTTTTCCAGGGCGAGCTTGTAGATTCGCTCCCAAGGAAACCGCAGGGTGAGGTTGTAGGAAATGCCAGCACGGTTGAAGGTTTCGCGCACGATGTCCACGGCGATGCCTTCGATGTTGTCTTCCTTTGCGAAGTTCTTGCCGTTTTTCGCCATGTTGTAGGGCGGGAAGTTTTCCGTCAGCAGCACCAGGGCGGTGCCGGACGGTTCCTCGGCATGGGCCGAGCCCGTCAACAGGATGGACGTACTGGCGAGGGCGAGCAGCAGCTGTTTGAACATGAAGGGATACCGGAATCCATGGCAAGCGCAGAGAGTGCCGCGCACTTGCCATGGTGTCCAGCAGCGTTTAGCGCACGACGATACCGCGCGCCGCCATGTAGGCTTTTGCCTCGGGAACGGTGTATTCGCCAAAGTGGAAAATACTCGCCGCCAACACCGCGCTGGCATGGCCTTCGATCACGCCGTCGGCCAAATGCTGCAGGTTGCCGACGCCGCCGGAAGCGATCACCGGAATCCCCAGCGCGTCGCTGATGGCCCGGGTGACGCCGAGGTCGAAGCCGTTTTTCATGCCGTCCTGGTCCATGCTGGTCAGCAGGATTTCACCGGCGCCCAGGCCTTCCATCTTCATCGCCCACTCCACCGCGTCGAGGCCGGTAGGCTTGCGCCCGCCGTGGGTGAAGATCTCCCAGCGCGGGGTTTCGCCCGGGCCGGAGACTTTCTTGGCGTCGATGGCCACCACGATGCATTGCGAGCCGAAGTGCTGCGCGGCTTCGCCGACGAACTCCGGGTTGAACACGGCGGCGGTGTTGATGGAAACCTTGTCCGCGCCGGCGTTGAGCAGGTTGCGGATGTCTTGCACGGTACGCACGCCACCGCCCACGGTCAGCGGGATAAACACCTGGCTGGCCATGCGCTCGACGGTATGCAACGTGGTGTCGCGGCCGTCGACGCTGGCGGTGATGTCGAGGAAGGTAATCTCGTCGGCACCTTGCTCATCGTAGCGACGGGCGATTTCCACCGGGTCGCCGGCGTCGCGGATGTTCTCGAACTTGACGCCCTTGACCACGCGACCGTTGTCGACGTCCAGGCAAGGGATGATGCGTTTGGCCAGCGCCATGGTCAGTCCTCAGCCGTTGTAGGCGTCGCAGTAAGCCTGGGCTTCAGCGACATCCAGGGTGCCTTCGTAGATCGCACGGCCGGTGATGGCGCCGATGATGCCGGGGGCCTTGGCGTCCAGCAGCGACTTGATGTCGCCCAGGTTGTGGATGCCACCGGAAGCGATCACCGGGATCTTGGTCGCAGCGGCCAGCGCGGCGGTGAACGGCACGTTGCAGCCCTGCATCATGCCGTCTTTGGCGATGTCGGTATAAACGATGGCGGACACGCCGTCGGCTTCGAACTGCTTGGCCAGGTCGATGACCTGCACGGTGCTGATTTCAGCCCAGCCGTCGGTGGCGACGAAGCCGTCCTTGGCGTCCAGGCCCACGATCACTTTGCCCGGGAACGCGCGGCAGGCTTCGGCGACGAACGCCGGATCTTTCACGGCCTTGGTGCCGATGATGACGTAGCTCACGCCGGCCTTGACGTAGTGTTCGATGGTTTCCAGGGAGCGGATACCGCCACCGATCTGGATCGGCAGGTGCGGGTAGCGCTTGGCGATGGCCGTGACCACCTCGCCGTTGACCGGCTGGCCTTCGAAGGCGCCGTTCAAGTCCACCAGATGCAGGCGACGGCAGCCCCCTTCCACCCATTTGGCAGCCATGCTCACCGGGTCATCGGAGAACACGGTGGAGTCTTCCATGCGGCCTTGGCGCAGACGGACGCAGGCGCCGTCCTTGAGATCGATAGCGGGGATAATCAGCATCTGGCAAACCTTATTCGATATTCAGCAATGCTTGGGAAATCAGGGTTTCTCAAGCGACCACAGGTCGCTTTCGATGCTTTCGAACCTTTCTTTAAGGAGCGTCTGTGCATCGAAAATCGCCCGGTTGTAATAGTGCGGCGCCACTTCAGTGGTGAACAGTTCGAGGATCTCGGCGACCTCGAACGAGCCAAGCTTGAGCTCGAAGCGATCTTCCATGAACCGCTTGATCTTGAGGGTAGCCTCACTCTCCTGTTCGGGCGTGAGGTTCAAGAGCGGCAGCTTCGGCTTCTTGGCCATTTACCAGCGCCCGTTCCAGGCGGCGAAGTTCTGCAGCAATTGCAGGCCATGGGTATGGCTCTTCTCCGGGTGGAACTGCACGGCAAAGCGCGAGCCTTCGGCCAGCGCGGCGGCGAAATCGACACCGTAATGCCCGCCGCCCACCACCTGGCCCGGGTTGCCGGCGGCGATGTAGTAGCTGTGCACGAAGTAGAAGCGCGCCAGGTCGGGAATGTCATGCCACAGCGGGTGATCCACCGTCTGGCTGACTTCGTTCCAGCCCATGTGCGGGACTTTCAGGTGGGCGCCGTCTTCGTGCAGGTCCTTGCCGAAGAACTTCACCTGGCCGGGAAACAGGCCGATGCAGTCCACGCCGTCGTTCTCTTCACTGCGGTCGAGCAAGGCTTGCATGCCCACGCAGATGCCGAGGAACGGACGGTCCTGGCTGACTTCACGCACCAGGCTGTCAAAGCCCAGGCGACGGATCTCGGCCATGCAATCGCGAATCGCGCCAACGCCGGGGAATACCACCCGGTCGGCTTCGCGAATCACGTCTGCATCGCTGGTGATAAGCACCTTGCCGGCACCTACGTGTTCGAGGGCCTTGGCCACCGAGTGCAGGTTACCCATGCCGTAATCGATAACCGCGACCGTCTGCATTACAGGACGCCCTTGGTCGAGGGCATTTGCCCGGCCATGCGGTCATCCAGCTCCACGGCCATGCGCAGGGCGCGGCCGAAAGCCTTGAACACGGTTTCGATCTGGTGGTGGGTGTTGGTGCCGCGCAGGTTGTCGATGTGCAGGCTGACCAGGGCGTGGTTGACGAAACCCTGGAAAAATTCCTGGAACAGGTCGACGTCAAAGCCGCCCACGGTGGCGCGGGTGTACGGCACGTGCATCTGCAGGCCTGGGCGGCCGGAGAAGTCGATGACCACACGCGACAGCGCTTCGTCCAGCGGGACATAGGCGTGGCCGTAGCGACGGATGCCTTTTTTGTCGCCGATGGCCTTGGCAAATGCCTGGCCGAGGGTGATACCGACATCCTCCACGGTGTGGTGGTCGTCGATATGCAGGTCGCCCTTGCTGACGATATCCAGGTCGATCAGCCCGTGACGGGCGATCTGGTCCAGCATGTGCTCAAGAAAAGGTACACCGATATCAAATCGGGCCTTTCCGGTGCCATCCAGGTTGATCGAGGCTTTGATCTGGGTTTCCAGAGTGTCGCGCTCGACGGACGCCTTACGTTCGGCCATCACCAGCTCCGCAAAATCATTGGGCGAAAAAGGCAGCCATTATAGGGGCGCGGGCGCTAAACAGAAACATCGGAGGGGATAAGACTGATGGAGTGTCGGGGATAGACATGTGCATACAAGCAGGTGCTCCAGGATGGTGCACCTGCCTGTATTCAACTTAGTGGAACAGTACCGCCGTCTTCTGCAGGGTCACCCACACACCCCACGCCAACGGAATACCCACCACCAGCCAGGCGGCAATCGCCAATGGCACAGTACCTGGCGCGGCTTTCCACTCCAGGGAAGTGCTGGCGTCGGCGCCTTTGTCATGGCCCAGCGCCTGCTCAGCAGCCAGTTCGGCATCGGTCATGAAGTACTTGTCGGCCACCGGACGCACCAGCAGGTTGCAGATGAACCCCAGCACCAGCAGGCCGGCGAGGATGTACAGGGTGATGTCATAGGCCGCAGCGCGTTCAACGCCGATGCTCAACTGATACTCACGCAGGTAGTTCACCAACACCGGGCCCAAGACGCCCGCCGCTGCCCAGGCGGTCAGCAGGCGACCATGGATCGCACCGACCATCTGCGTACCGAACAGGTCGGCCAGGTAAGCCGGAACCGTGGCAAAACCACCGCCGTACATCGACAGGATGATGCAGAACGCCGCCACGAACAGCGACACGTTGCCCAGGTGACCGAGGTTCGGGATCAGCGCATACAGGGCAAAACCCAGGGCGAAGAACACGAAATAGGTGTTTTTACGGCCCAGGTAGTCGGAGAACGACGCCCAGAAGAACCGCCCACCGATGTTGAACAGGCTCAACAGACCGGTGAATCCCGCCGCGATCGCCGCGATAGAGGCCAGTTGACCGGCATCCAGTTGGCCAAACGGCACATCCACACCCAGCAGCTTGCCGCCGAACACTTCCTGCAGCAGTGGCGAAGCCATGCCGAGGATACCGATACCGGCAGACACGTTCAGGCACAACACCAGCCACACCAGACGGAATTGCGGGGTTTTCCAGGCCACGTTCACGTGCACGTGACGGTGGGTAATCATCGCGTTGCTGGCTTTTTTCGCCGGTGCGGTCCAGCCCTCAGGCTTCCAGCCGGTCGGCGGCACGCGGTAGGACAAGGCGCCGCCGATCATGAACACAAAGTAGATCGCCGCCATCACCAGGAAGCTCTGCCATACGCCTACGCTGTCCGGCGTGGCGAAGTGGCCCATCAATGCCGCCGCCAACGGGGCACCCACCATTGCGCCGCCGCCGAAGCCCATGATCGCCATGCCAGTGGCCATGCCGCGCTTGTCCGGGAACCACTTGATGAGGGTCGAAACGGGCGAGATGTAACCCAGGCCCAGGCCGATACCGCCAATGACCCCGGAGCCGATCCACATCAGCCAGATCTGGTGGGTGTAGATCCCCAACGCCGAGATCAACAGGCCGCCACACCAGCACAGCGCCGATACAACACCGGCCTTGCGTGGCCCGGCATGTTCCAGCCAGCCACCCCAGATCGCTGCCGAGCAGCCCAGGAAGATGAAGAACAGGGTGTAGATCCAGCCCAGCATGGAGATGGGCCAGTCACACTGGGACGAGAAGACTTGCGCGATAAAACTCATGTCTGGCGCGCAGGCGAGCGGCTTGGTGACGCCCAGCGCCTTCGACAACGGCAGCCAGAACACCGAGAAACCGTAGGCCATGCCGATGCACAGGTGGATAGCCAGTGCGGCCGGCGGAACCAGCCAGCGGTTGAAGCCGGGCTTGGCGATGATGCGCTCCTTGGACAGGAACGCAGGCTGTGCGGCAGTTGAAGCTGCCGCAGTGCTAGTGCTCATTGGTGTTTCCCCCAGTTATTAGTATGCGTTCGTCAGGCGCTCTCTCCCTCGGCCTTGCACGCAAAGCGTTGGCCGTTGTTGTTGAGTGAAGCTCCATTGATGCGCGACGTTGTGTCGCAGAAGGCAGACGAACCCGCGCAGATTAGCACCTGCGGGTGACAGAAAAACCAAACTGACATCACCTTTTTCAGCCTATCTGTTTTGTCTGACGCCAAATTCCCGTTTTGCTGGCCCTGGATACAATGTAACGATGAGGGAACTGACGTACGGTTACGGGCGTTATACTCTTCGGCTAAATTTTGAAATCGACATACAAGGACTCGCCCATGAAAGCGTTCGGCAAAATCCTGGGTCTGGTACTTCTCGGGCTGTTGCTGATCATTGTGGCGCTGGGCTTTGCCCTGACCCACCTCTTCGATCCCAACGACTATAAAGACGAGATTCGCCAGATTGCCCGCGACAAGGCCCACATCGAGCTGACGCTCAATGGCGACATCGGCTGGAGCCTGTTCCCCTGGCTCGGCCTTGAGCTGCACGAAGCCAGCGTGGCCACCCTGACCACCCCGACGCAACCGTTCGCCGACCTGCAGATGCTCGGCCTGTCGGTACGCGTGCTGCCGCTGCTGCGCCGCGAAGTGCAGATGAGCGACGTGCGTGTCGAAGGCCTGAACCTGCGCCTCAACCGCGACAAACAGGGCCACGGCAACTGGGAAGATATCGGCAAGAACGCGCCTGTCGCGTCCACCGAAACCACCGCGCCTGCCGCCACGCCGGCCGAGCCCGCTGCCGAGCCCAAGCCGGAGAAGCCGCCACAGCCGATCCGCCTGGACATCGACAGCCTGACCATCAACAACGCCCGCGTCGAATACAACGATGAGCAGACCGGCAAGCAATTCAGTGCCGAGAGCATCCAACTGAGCTCCGGCGCGATCCACGACGGCGCAAGCATCCCCGTGAAGCTCACCGCATTCTTCGGCAGCAACCAGCCGGTGATGCGCGTCAAGACCGAGCTCAACGGCAACCTGCGCATCCAGCGGGCGCTCAAGCGCTACCAGTTCGAAGACATGCGCCTGAGCGGCGAAGCCACCGGCGAGCCACTGCAAGGCAAGACCGTGACCTTCTCCACCCAGGGGCAGTTGTTGGTGGATCTGGCGGCGAACGTCGCCGAATGGACCAACCTGAAGCTGTCGGCCAACCAGCTGCGCGCCTTGGGCGAACTGAAGGTCAACGACCTCGACAAGACCCCGCAACTGAGCGGCGCCCTGTCCATCGCCCAGTTTGACCTGGCCAAGTTCCTCGACAGCGTGGGCCAGCCGTTGCCGCCGATGGCCGAGGGCAGCCTGAGCAAGGTCGAGCTGGTCAGCCGCCTCAGCGGCACGCCGACCCGCGTGGCCCTGGATGAACTGAACCTGAAGGTCGACGGCAGCACTTTCACCGGCCGCATCGCCGTGGATGACTTCGCCAAGCAGTCGCTGCGCGTGCAACTCAAGGGCGATAGCTTCAACGCTGACAACTACTTGCCGGCCAAGTCCGAAGCCGCCAAAGGCACCTCCGCCGCGCGCCAGGCCGAAGTGCAGAGCAGCGAAGCCGGGGCCATGGCCGCCGGCGGCACCACGCCGCTGCCGGACGCACCTACCAAGGGCGCCTGGAGCACCGACAAGCTGCTGCCACTGACGCGCCTGCGCACTTTGGACGTGGATGCCGACCTGGCCTTCGGGCAACTGACCCTGAGCAAGCTGCCAATCCAGAACGCCGTGCTCAAAGCCACCGGCATCGATGGCCAACTCAAGCTCAACACCCTGAGCGGCGGCCTCTACAACGGCACCTTCCAGGCCAATGGCAGCCTCGACGTGCGCCAGGATATCCCGCTGCTGGCGCTGCAAAGCCAGATCAGGCAAGTGCCGGTCGAACGCATCTTGCAAGCCCAGGGGCAAACGCCACCGGTGAAGGGCCAGATCACCCTCGACAGCAACCTCAGCGGCCGTGGCAACAGCCAGAAAGCCCTGATCGACAGCCTCAACGGCACCGCCAGCTTTGTAATCAACAACGGCATGCTGCTCAACGCCAACCTTGAGCAACAGCTGTGCACCGGCATCGCCCTGCTCAACCGCAAGACCTTGAGCAGCACGCCGCAAGGCAAGGACACGCCATTCCAGGAACTGCGCGGCAACCTGACCTTCCGTAACGGCGTGGCCAGCAACCCGGACCTGAAAGTGCGCATCCCGGGCCTGACGGTCAACGGCAACGGTGACATCGACCTGCGCGTGCTGGGCATGGACTACCGCGTGGGCATCCTCGTCGAAGGCGACCAACGCGCCGTGCCAGACCCGGCCTGCCAGGTGGGCAGCAACTTCCAGGGCATCGAAGTGCCGCTGCGCTGCCGTGGCCCGCTGGAACTGGGCGCCAAGGCCTGCCGCCTGGACAAGGACGGCCTCGGCCAGGTCGCGATCAAGGCGGCTGGCAACAAGCTCAGCGACAAACTTGAAGAGAAGCTCGACAAGGTCAACCCGCAGCTCAAAGACGCGCTCAAAGGCCTGTTCAAACGATGAGAAACGAGCAGTTTTCAACGGCGGTGCTGGACTGGTACGACCGCCACGGTCGCCATGACCTGCCCTGGCAACAGGGCATCACGCCTTACCGGGTGTGGGTCTCGGAGATCATGTTGCAACAGACCCAGGTGAGCACCGTGCTCAATTACTTCGACCGCTTCATGGCCTCGCTGCCGACGGTCGAGGCCCTGGCCGCCGCACCGGAAGACGAAGTGCTGCACTTGTGGACCGGCCTGGGTTACTACACTCGCGCACGCAACCTGCAAAAGACCGCGAAGATTGTCGTGGCCGACTACGGCGGCGAGTTTCCCCGGGACGTGGAAAAACTCACCGAGCTGCCGGGCATCGGCCTGTCCACCGCTGGTGCAATCGCGAGCCTGAGCATGGGCCTGCGCGCGCCGATCCTCGACGGCAACGTCAAACGCGTGCTGGCGCGCTTTACCGCGCAAGAGGGCTACCCTGGCGAGCCCAAGGTGGCCAAGCAGCTGTGGGCCACCGCAGAGCGCTTCACGCCCCATGATCGGGTCAACGCCTACACCCAGGCGATGATGGACATGGGTGCCACCCTCTGCACCCGCAGCAAACCCAGCTGCCTGCTGTGCCCGCTGGAAAAAGGCTGCGAAGCCCACATGCTCGGCCTGGAGACGCGTTACCCGATCCCCAAGCCGCGCAAGACCATCCCGCAGAAGCGCACGCTGATGCCGATGCTGGCGAATGCCGAGGGCGCGATCCTGCTTTACCGCCGCCCATCGACAGGCCTATGGGGTGGATTGTGGAGTTTGCCGGAGCTGGACGACCTGCAAGACCTCGAACACCTCGCCCACCAGCACGCGCTGGAACTGGGCAAGCAACAGGCACTGCCCGGGCTAATCCACACCTTCAGCCACTTCCAGCTGGCCATCGAGCCCTGGCTGGTGCAGGTCGAGGAATCCGCCCATCACGTGGCCGAGGCCGACTGGCTCTGGTATAACCTCGCCACCCCGCCGCGCCTGGGCCTTGCCGCCCCGGTCAAGAAACTGCTGAAGCGCGCGGCCGACGTTTTGAATGCAGGAGTGTCGTCATGACCCGCACCGTAATGTGCCGCAAGTACAAAGAAGAACTGCCAGGCCTGGAACGCCCTCCGTATCCGGGCGCCAAGGGCCAGGACATTTTCGAACACGTCTCTGCCAACGCCTGGGGCGACTGGCTGAAACACCAGACCCTGCTGATTAATGAAAAACGCCTGAACATGATGAACGCCGAAGACCGTAAATACCTGGCGGGCGAGATGGACAAGTTCTTTTCCGGCGAGGATTACGCCAAGGCCGACGGCTACGTGCCGCCTGCTCAATAATTGATCAAAAACCGGGGTCGACACGTAAGCGACGGTAATAATTAAATATTTTTTGAAAACTTGCTTGACGACCCCCTGAAAAACCCGTTTAATGCGCCCCGTTGCCCAGATAGCTCAGTCGGTAGAGCAGGGGATTGAAAATCCCCGTGTCGGCGGTTCGATTCCGTCTCTGGGCACCACTAATTAGTTTTAGGTGGTGCGAACATCATCTGAAACACACAAGAAACCCGCCTAGTGCGGGTTTTTTGTTGTCTGCGATTTTGTGTGCTATCCCTCTCACTCCCCCAGACCAGCCAGGTCAATTAACTCGAATGCAGTTCTTCTTCAGATATTTTTCACTTATCTGGACAGCCGTTTTGAGATAACGTTGGGCCTATTGAGGCCCTAAACGCCCATTCTACGGGCACCGAAGCGCCATATTTTTGAGATAAACCAGAACCCATTTGAGATATTTTCCAACATGGCCGAGTTTCTTCACCACGATCTGGAGCTTTTGAACCCCTCGTTCGATTCGGGCCTGGTCGACGTGTTGAACGAGTTGGAACACCTCAGGCGCCTGCAACTAAGTGGCGACACACCGCCCGCCGTCTTCCTCCAACTGAAAGACCTGTTCCATACACTGGAAAGCCTGGGCTCCGCCCGCATCGAGGGCAACCACACAACACTGGCCGACTACATCGAAAGCAAAGTTGATGGAACGGCCGAGGATTCGGATCATCTGCGAGAAATCGCAAACATCGAAAAAGCCATGGCATACGTTGAAAACATCGTACAGCCGGGCACGGACCTGACCGAATTTGCCATTCGGGAACTCCACACAATCACCGTTCAAGGACTACACCGCGAAGGTGATCGCACACCAGGCGCCTATCGCGAAGCGGGAGTGCGGATCGCCCAATCAGACCATCTTCCGCCTGATGCCGTGATGGTGCCGGCCTACATGCAAGAGCTGGTCGCCTTCGTAAACAGGCAAGACGCCCCCAAATACGACCTGATGAAGGTAGCCCTGGCTCACCATCGGTTTGGCTGGATTCACCCATTCAGCAACGGCAACGGTCGTGTCGTACGCCTTCTGACCTACGCACTCCTGATGAAGTACGGCTTCAACGTCAGCACAGACGGCCGGGTACTCAACCCCACCGCAGTATTCTGCATTGACCGAGAGAAGTACTACGCAATGCTCTCGACCGCCGACACTGGCACCAAGGAAGGCCTTGAAGCCTGGTGCATCTATGTGCTCGGCGGCATCAAGGACGAGCTGGAGAAAGTCAGCAAACTGACTGACTACGGCTATCTGACCAGGCACATCCTCGCGCCGACTATTGCACTGGCAAAGCAGCGCGAATGGATCACGCCACTGGAAGAGAAAATCCTGACGACTGCCATCCAATTGAAAGTGGTCAAATCGGGAGATATTGCCAACGCCCTGCCCAACCTGTCTGCCCCACAAAGAACCTACCAAATAAAAAGACTGGTCGATCAAGGCATGCTGCTCCCCATCAGCCAAGGTGCACGCCAATACACCATTGGGTTTTCGAACAACTACCTGATCAGGGGCGTTATCAAGGCATTGCGCGAAGAGGGGTTCATCCCCGAGCAGTTGGACAACCCCTAATAAAGCCCGTCCGCCTCATTTACCTAAGCAAAAACACCATCAACGGATTGTCATTCAACCGCCCACTGAACACCGGCGCTTGATGCTCCAGCGGCGTCCCCGCCAGCAACGCCGTTTCCTTGCGCGCCACGATCACCCATGAAGGCCGTGGCAACGCTCCCAGCCGCGCTACCTCGCCGGCACTGACAAACAGCGGCTGCTCATCGTGATCCAGGTTCATCATGTAGCGCACCGCCCAGGTATCGCGGCCCAGATTGAGAAACACCAAGGGCCCCGGCTGCGTGACGCGAAGCGCCTCTACCTGGCCAACGAAGGTGCGGGTGTCGAATTGCAGGTCCTTGGCGCGATCGACCACGGTCACCAGCACCAGCCATTGCGCGGCCAAGGCGATTGCACTGAGCCACACCAGCCGGCGCCAGGCGATCACAGCCGCGACTTGCAGAATCAACAGAACGCCAATCAACAGCGGCAACGAAACGTCCGGCCAGTAACCGTGTTTTTGCCACCCATGCCGACAGACAAAGACTACAACCACGCACAACGCCGGTAGCGCCGCGACAAGCCCTTCGTAGCACCTGCGCACGCCAACGAGCCAGCCTTGCGCCTGGAGCAGCCCATAGGCGGCGACAGCGGCAAACAGCGGCACCATGGGCAGGATGTAGTAAGCGCGCTTGAAGTGCGGCACCGACAGCCCGAGCAGGATCATCAGGCCGCAAGCACCGAGCCGCACCACCAACTGCACATCGTCATTCACAAAGCGCTCAGACCAGCGATGGCGCAGCGCGATCATCGTCGCCAATGCCAGCGGCACGACCGGGAAGTAGCGGTACACACTCAACTGGAAGTAGAAGTAGAACGGCTCGCCGCTTTCATCGAGGCGCCCGCCGACCTGCATCTTGAACACTTCGTCGGCAAAGGCATCGCCTCCGCTGATCCGCGCCAGCTTCACCAGCAACCACCAGCACGCGACCAACAGCAACAGGCCAACCGCGCCGTGGATTAGCACCTGCCGGACCCGCTGCCCGGGGCGGCTCAGCGCCCAGTACACGCACACCACCCCACAGACTTCGATCAACCCCAGTGGCCCACGAATGGCAAAGCCAAGGATGAACAACGGAAACACAGCAAGCTGGCGCCAGCGCGAGCCCAGGCGCTCGCCCGTGTGCAACAGGTAGAAACTACCTACACACAACAGCGACACCATCTGATCCAGGCACACCGAGCGCGACTTATCGAGCAACTGCGCAGTGAGCAGCGTGAGCAGCACCGTCAGCAACGCCCATTGGCGACTCGACGGGACCAGCAGGCGGTAGATCACGGCAACCAACCCAGCGGACGCCAGGGCTGTGGGCAGGATATTCGCCAGGTGATTGGGCGCACCGAACAGCCGGGCAAATACAAAACTAAAGAAAGTCGCGGTGCCGGGATAGTCCGCGTAGGGCTGACCGTAGGTGGTCGGAAAAAAACTCGCACCGTGGCGAAACATTTCCTGCAGGAACAGCGCCCAGCGTCCGTCAAAACCCTGGGGTTGCTGATCCCAGATGCCCAAGGTAAACAGCAGTAAGGCCAGCAGGAAAATGCCCAGGGACTCCAGGCGAAAACGGTTGCGATGATCCATCGGTTGACCTGTCAGGTGAAGGGCGCCGACCTATGGTGCCAACCCCCCTGCTGAATAGCGCCTGAACAGACTCACAGTTACCGACGTGCGGGCCACACCAACGCCGGGATCAGGCGGATGTAGATCAATTCACCCACCAGCTCGATCAAGGTTTGCAGGATCACCACCGTCGCCGCCAGCCCGCGTACATCCTCGGGCAGGGCCAGCGCCAAGGGCAGCACCACCAACGAGTTGCGCGTCGATGCACTGAACGTCACTGCGCGCGCTGTCGCAGATGGCAGCGCGAACAGGCGCGCAGCCAATATGCCCATCAGCGGTGCCAACACCAGAAAGCTCACATACACAGGAATCACCGGCACCAGCAGGCCGATATCACGCACCACCGAAGTAATCTGCGACGCGACCACCACAAACAGCACCAACGCCATCGCCGGCACCGGCAACCAGGCCCAGGCGTTGTTCCACGCGCTGACGAGCGAGGATCGCCGTGCCAGGGATGTGGTCAGCACCGCCAGGATCATCGGCAGCACAATCAACAGCACGAACGCCTCGACAAACGGCCCCGCCGCCACCACCACGTCCGATTGCGCCCCCAACATCAACCCCAGGTACACCGGCAACAACGCCAATTGCAGCAGCAACAACACCGGCGTCGCCGCCAACATCAGCCGCGAGTCGCCCTTGCCGATATGGGTAAACACCACCACGTAGTCGATGCACGGCGTCAGCAACACCAACAACGCCCCCACCAGCAACGCTGGGCGCTCCACCAGGCCACGGGTCAACGCCCACACCAGCAACGGCACCAAGATGAAGTTGGCCAGCAGCAAGGCCGACAGGAAACGCTTGTTGCCCAAGCCTTGGCGCAGGTCCAGAAACGGGATTTGCAGAAACATCGCGTACATCAGCACGGCGATAGTGGGCGTGACCAGCATGCCCAGGTCTCTGGCTGATGAGGGCACGAGCAAGCCGAAGCCGGCTGCCAGGAGGACAGCGACGAAGTAGAGGGGGATCTGATGGTGTTCGAGGGTGTCGCGGGTCATGACAGCGCTCTAGTCGATTGCAATGGCCCAAGCCTATGGATCTACTGCTATAAGGTCGACCCAGTGTTTCTAAAAAAATAAAAATCGATAACGGTAGAGAACACATGAATTTGAATGACGCCTCTTCGCGAATGCCCGATATGACACGCACGCCAAGTCAAAGCACTCCATTCAAAGAACCCACCGCCGACAACCACCTCCTCGGCGGCTTCACCTGGCGCCACCCGCGCACCGACCTCGAACGCCCCGTCGTCATCATCAACGCCGCCACTTCCCTGCGCTGCCGCTATTACTCGCGTTTCGCCGACTACCTCTACACCAACGGCCTTGACGTCATCACCTACGACTACCGTGGCATCGGCGAATCCCGCAGCGGCTCGCTGCGCGGCTTCAAGGCGTCCTGGTCGGATTGGGGCACGCTGGATTTCGAGGCGATCCTGCGGCGCGCCCAGCGAGAGTTTCCCGGACAACCGATCGATGTGGTGGGCCACAGCTTCGGCGGCTGTGCGGCAGGCCTTGGCGCCTCGGGCGCGGTGATCCGGCGCATCGTTACCGTGGGCGCACAGTTTGCCTATTGGCGCGACTACGCAGCGCGTGGGCGCTGGCAGATGCTTGCCAAATGGCATGTGCTGATGCCACTGCTAACGGCCCTCTGCGGATACTTCCCCGGCAAGCGCCTGGGCTGGCTGGAAGACACGCCCGCAGGCGTGGTGCGGGACTGGAGCACGCCGACGCCCCGCTATGAAACACGGCCCAGCGGGCGAGACCTGGGCGAGCTGCCATTCAGCCGGGTGACGGCGCAGCTCCTTGCCATCAGCCTCACCGATGATCCGTTCGGCACCGTGGCCGCCATCGAGCGGTTACTGGCGTACTTCGACAACAGCGAGCGTAGCCATCTGCGCATTGCGCCCGAGGACATCGGCGAAAAACAGGTCGGGCATTTCGCCTTTTTCCGTAGCGAGTATCAGGACCGGCTGTGGCCGATTGCATTGGCATGGCTGCAAAACGGCCAATTACCAGCGGATACCCTTGGGATTTCCCCCAACCTGCGCTTCAATAGCCCACTCTGAACCCTAGGACGTCACACCCATGGCCTCGCCAAACAAGCAGCAAAAACGCGCCCAACGGGCCAAGACCAAGGCCAAGCAAAACCGCACCCAGCGCGCCGTCGCGAGCAAGCCGGACGCCTTTGCCGGCGATGACAGCCGCATTGACCTTGAGTCAGTGGATTTGACCGAGCTGTTCGTCGAGATGCGCGCCGCGGGCGAGATCAGCCAGCAGGCATTGTGCGCAGCGTTCCTGTCGCACCCATTGCTGGCGCTGGTGCTGGAGCAGGAAGGCGAAGAAGAAGCCACCGACTTTATCCTGGCGGCGCTGATCGAGTATCGGCAGTGGGCCACGGACAGTGATGATGAAGCGACTGCGCTGGCGTGGATTGAGTCGCCAGAGTTCCAGGCGGATTACGTTGCGGCGTCCCAGGCGCTCGCTAACGACGAAGACTGATGCAAAACCCAATGTGGGAGCGGGCTTGCTCGCGAATGCGGTGTATCAGCCACACATTGAGTGACTGACACCCTGCTTTCGCGGGCAAGCCCGCTCCCACATTTGAACGGCGGCGCAATCAAGCACCGCATTCCATCACATCAATTGAGTACCGCTGCGCCCACTTTCTGCGCCTTGCGACGACTCGACACCAACAACCCCGCCGCCACCACCAGCAAACTCAACACCCCCGTCGCAATAATCTCGACCCGATGCGCTTCCTGGAACAGCATGATGGTCAACGTACCGACGATAAACACCATCACCGCGTAGGTCAGGCCCGGGAACAGCCACATCTTGAAGACAATCTTCTCACCCGCCGCCGTACGCTTCTGGCGCATGCGCAGTTGCGACACCGCGATCACCAGATACACCAGCAGCGCGATCGCGCCGGAGCTGGCCAGCAGGAATTCAAACACGGCAGCCGGAGCCACGTAGTTGGCGAACACCGCGAGGAACGCCGCGCCGGTAGACAGCATGACTGCCCAATAAGGCGTGCCGCTCTTGTTGGTGCGCTTGGCCACAGCCGGTGCATCACCGCGACGGCCCAGGGAGAACAGCATGCGCGACGCGGTGTACAACGCCGAGTTCAGGCAGCTGGTCACGGCAACCAACACCACGATATCAACGATCATCTTGGCATTCGGGATGCCCATGCGTTCCAGCACGGTCTGGTAGGAACCTACGGCCGCCAGGGTCGGATCGTTCCATGGCACCAGGGACACCACGATGAAGATCGACAGCAGGTAGAACAAGCCAATCCGCCAGATCACCGAGTTGGTGGCCTTGGTGATTTGCTGGCCGGGGTTCTTCGATTCGGCGGCAGCGATGGTGACGATCTCGGTGCCCATGAAGGAGAACATGGTGGTGAGGATCGCGGCCAATACCGCGCCCATGCCGTTTGGCATGAAGCCTTGGGTGTCGAATAGGTGCGAGACGCCGCTGACCTGGCTGGTCGGCAGGAAACCGAAGATCGCGGCCAGGCCGAGGATCACGAAGCCCACGATGGCCACGACTTTGATCAGCGCAAACCAGAACTCGAACTCGCCGTAGTTCTTCACGCTAAACAGGTTGGTCGCCGTCAGCAGCAGGGTGATGACCAGCGTAAACGCCCAAATGGCGATATCCGGGAACCAGGCGTGCAAGATGGTCGCGGCGGCGTTGGCTTCCAGCGGGATCACCAAGACCCAGAACCACCAGTACAACCAGCCGATGGTGAAGCCGGCCCAGTGACCAATGGCGCGGTCGGCGTATGTCGAGAACGAACCGGTGTCCGGCGACGCCACGGCCATTTCGGCCAGCATGCGCATCACCAATACCACCAGCGTACCGGCCGCGGCGTAGGCCAGCAGCACAGCAGGGCCGGCGGCAGCAATCGCGTGGCCGGAGCCAACAAACAAACCGGCACCAATAACGCCGGCAATCGACAGCATGGTGACGTGACGCGGTTTGAGCCCCTGTTCGAGGTCATTGGAGCTTTGCGTACTACTCATTGACACACCTTTGCGAGGAATTGCGAAAACGGTCCGCCCGGCCTGTGCTCTTTCTCGTGAAAAGAAACCAACAGGGCGTTCTTTATTTTTTACGCAAGATTTGCGCCAAAATGTTACAAGCCCGCAATTGACGTGGGCTGTAGGACAATCCAGCAGCCATCGCAACCCATTGAGAACAATGAAATTCCGCTATAGCGTTACCGTGCGACTCACTTTTAAACGAAAGCACGCACCAAAAACACACACAAAAAGTACGTGACGCGCCATAACGGGGCTGATATGCACCGTTTGCCCGATTGACCCTTCCAACCCCCGGCCAAAGCTGGCACCATCGCGCCCTTTTTTACGCGAAGCCTGCCGGTTTACGGGTTCAAACGGCTGTTCGGTTGTTGATGGCGCGACACGCTACTGTGCCGATGCGACACCCTGCCGCAGACCACCTGTTAACCGTCCGCAGCGCTGTTGGCTGTCATCCAAACGCTATGCTAGCTTGGCGCCTCGCCAGGAAGGCGGCCCAACAGCAAGCACGCAACGAACACAATGAGGACCGCACATGGCCGAGGCCACGCCCGCGCTTGAAATCCGCAACTTGCATAAACGCTATGGTGAGCTGGAGGTACTCAAAGGTATCTCGCTGACCGCTCGCGACGGCGACGTGATCTCGATCCTGGGTTCCTCCGGTTCCGGCAAGTCCACGTTCCTGCGCTGCATCAACCTGCTGGAAAACCCGCACCAGGGCCAGATCCTGGTCGCCGGCGAAGAGCTCAAGCTCAAGGCCGCGAAAAACGGCGAGCTGATGGCCGCCGACGGCAAGCAGATCAACCGCCTGCGCAGCGAAATCGGTTTTGTGTTTCAAAACTTTAACCTGTGGCCGCACATGAGCATCCTCGACAACATCATCGAGGCCCCGCGCCGTGTGCTCGGCCAGAGCAAGGCCGAAGCCATCGAAGTGGCCGAAGCCCTGCTGGCCAAGGTCGGCATCAGCGACAAGCGCCACGCCTACCCCGCGCAATTGTCCGGCGGCCAGCAACAACGGGCCGCCATTGCGCGCACCCTGGCCATGCAGCCTAAAGTCATCCTGTTCGACGAGCCCACATCGGCCCTTGACCCGGAAATGGTTCAGGAAGTACTTAATGTGATCCGCGCGCTGGCCGAAGAAGGCCGCACCATGCTGCTGGTCACCCATGAAATGGGCTTCGCCCGCCAGGTGTCCAGTGAAGTGGTGTTCCTGCACCAGGGCCTGGTCGAAGAGCAAGGATCGCCACAGCAGGTGTTTGAAAACCCGCTTTCGGCGCGCTGCAAACAATTCATGTCCAGCAACCGCTAACGGAGCAACATGCATGCAGAACTATAAAAAATTCCTTCTGGCTGCGGCCGTCTCGATGGCGTTCAGCGCCACGGCCATGGCAGAAACCCTGAAAATGGGGATCGAAGCGGCCTACCCGCCCTTCAACAATAAAGACGCCAGCGGCAACGTCGTGGGCTTCGACAAGGACATCGGCGACGCCCTGTGCGCCAAGATGAAAGCCGAATGCGAAGTAGTGACCTCCGACTGGGACGGCATCATCCCGGCCCTGAACGCCAAGAAGTTCGATTTCCTGGTGTCCTCGCTGTCCATCACCGATGAACGCAAGCAGGCCGTCGACTTCACCGACCCGTACTACTCCAACAAGCTGCAGTTCATCGCACCAAAAGCCACCAAAGACTTCAAGACCGACGCCGGCTACCTGAAGGGCAAGATCATCGGCGCACAACGCGCAACCTTGGCCGGTACCTACCTGGAAGACGAGCTGCCGGACACCACCGCCAAGCTCTACGACACCCAGGAAAACGCCTACCTCGACCTGACCTCGGGCCGCCTCGACGGCATGCTCGCCGACAAGTACGTGCAGTACGAATGGCTCAAGAGCAAAGACGGTTCCGCCTACGAGTTCAAGGGCGACCCGGTAGTAGAAAGCGACAAGATCGGCATCGCCGTACGCAAGGGCGACCCGCTGCGCGAGCGCCTGAACAAAGCCCTGGCAGAGATCAAGGCAGACGGCACCTACAAGAAGATCAACGACAAGTACTTCCCTTTCAGCATCGAATGATCTGAACGGTATGCCCGACGCGCTCACTAGAGCGCGTCGGCTTCTAGCAATGCCTTGCGATATGAAAACACCATGAATTTCGATCTCTACGGATTCGGCCCGGCGCTTGCCGCTGGCGCGCTGATGACCGTCAAACTGGCGCTCACGGCCCTGTGCCTGGGGCTGGTGCTCGGCCTCGCCGGCGCCCTGGCCAAGACGTCCCCGTACAAGCCGCTGCAGTGGCTTGGCGGCGCTTACTCGACCCTCGTTCGCGGCATTCCCGAACTGTTGTGGGTGCTGCTGATCTATTTCGGCACGGTCAACCTGATGCGTGCCCTCGGCGAGTTCTTCGGCAACCCCGACCTGTCCCTCAGCGCCTTTGCCGCCGGGGTCATCGCCCTGGGCCTGTGCTTTGGCGCCTACGCCACCGAAGTGTTCCGTGGCGCGATCCTCGCCATTCCCAAGGGCCACCGCGAAGCCGGTGTAGCGTTGGGCCTGTCGAAGTTCCGGATCTTCACCCGCCTCATCATGCCGCAGATGTGGCGCATTGCCCTGCCCGGCCTGGGCAACCTGTTCATGATCCTGATGAAGGACACCGCGCTGGTCTCGGTGATCGGCCTGGAAGAAATCATGCGCCACGCGCAGATCGGCGTGACCGTGACCAAGCAGCCCTTCACCTTCTTCATGGTCGCGGCCTTTATGTACCTGGGCCTCACCGTCCTGGCGATGACCGCCATGCACTTCCTGGAAAAACGCGCCGCCCGCGGCTTTGCAAGGAGCACCCAATGAGCGGCGACTACAGCTGGCTGGCGCATTTCGACCTGGGCCTGAACTGGGCCGTCATCATCAAGTGGCTGCCCAAGTTGGCCCAGGGCGCGGTCCTGACCCTGGAGCTGGTGGCCATCGCCGTGATCGCCGGCCTGCTGCTGGCGATTCCGCTGGGTATCGCCCGTTCCTCGCGGCGCTGGTACGTGAGCGCCCTGCCCTACGCCTACATCTTCTTCTTCCGTGGCACGCCGTTGCTGGTGCAACTGTTTCTGGTCTACTACGGCCTGGCGCAGTTCGATGCGGTACGCGAGAGCTTCATGTGGCCGTACCTGCGCGACCCGTTCTGGTGTGCCACCGCCACCATGACCCTGCACACTGCCGCCTATATCGCCGAGATCCTGCGCGGCGCGATCCAGGCGATCCCGCCCGGCGAGATCGAAGCGGCGCGAGCCCTGGGCATGTCCAAGCCGAAGACGCTGTTCTACATCATCCTGCCGCGCGCCTCGCGCATCGGCCTGCCGGCGTACAGCAACGAAGTGATCCTGATGCTCAAGGCCAGCGCCCTGGCCAGTACCGTGACCTTGCTGGAACTGACCGGCATGGCCCGCACCATCATTGCCCGCACCTACTTGCCGGTGGAGATCTTCTTCGCCGCCGGGCTGTTCTACCTGTTGATGGCCTACATCCTGGTGCGCGGCTTCAAGCTGCTGGAACGCTGGCTGCGCGTCGATGCCTGCCAGGGACGTTGAGGCCCGATTCCAGGCGCTGGATCGGTTCCTGACCGAACACCAAGGGCTGTGGCGACCACGGCCCTTCACCCAGCGCCAGTTGCCCTGGGAAAGCACCTACCCCGAACTCGCCCAGTGGCTACGCCAGCGCTCGTTGGCCGACGCGGAAACCGCCCACAATCATCCCCATGACCTGCCCGCCCCCGCACCTTTTCCACAGCTGGCAGCCCAGGCGTTGGCGCTCGGTGCTGTGGATAAGTTACCGACGCTGCCCCTCGAACCGGCTCGCCATCGCCTGAATGTCGATGTGCCCGGGCGCAAATGGCAACAGATCGAAGCCTTCGGCGCCGCCCTGCGATTTGCGCAAACACCCAGGCACTGGCTGGACTGGTGCGCCGGCAAGGGCCACCTCGGCCGCCGCCTGCTGCAAAGCGGGCAACAGCTGACCTGCCTGGAATATGACCCCGCACTGATCGCCGCCGGCCAGGCCTTGAGCGAACACCACGGCCTGCCCGTGACCCATCGCCTGCAAGACGTGATGGCTGACGTCGCACTCGGCGCCGAGCACACCCCCGTCGCCCTGCACGCCTGCGGTGACCTGCACGTCCGCCTGCTGCAACTGGCCAGCAGCGCCGGTTGCAAACAACTGGCCCTGGCGCCCTGCTGCTACAACCGCATCGGTACCGAGCGTTATCAAGCACTGTCCAGCGCCGGCCAGGCGTCGGCATTGCAGCTGTCGATCGACGACCTTGGCCTGCCGCTGAGCGAAACCGTCACCGCCGGCGCCCGCGTGCGGCGCCAGCGCGACACCTCCATGGCGCGGCGCCTGGGCTTCGATCACCTGCAACGGCAACTGCGCGACCGCGACGACTACTTGCCCACCCCTTCACTGCCCAGCGCCTGGCTGGACAAACCCTTCGCCGACTACTGCCGGGAATTGGCGACGCTCAAAGGGTTATCCACAGGTGAACAGGATTGGCGGGCGCTGGAGGCGCACGGCTGGCGGCGTTTGGCCGAGGTCAGAAACCTGGAATTGCTGCGTGGTCTGTTTCGGCGCCCGCTGGAGCTATGGCTGGTGCTGGATCGGGCACTGTTTCTGCGCGAAAACGGCTACAGGGTCGAGGTAGGCAGCTTTTGCGAATCGACACTGACACCGCGCAACTTGATGGTGCTTGCCGAGCGCGATTAGAGGGCAAAATTGTCGCACCCAGGCCTGTGGATAACTCTGTTGATGAAATCTTTACAGCGCCTGTAGCCGTCTGCGTTACCGGCCAAAAGCCAGGCTGATCATTTTTTGTTCACAAAATAAAACGCACGCAAAACAGGCAGTTGCGACGTGTTGAGAACAGATCCACAAAATCGCTGTTTAATCCCGGCAGCAACCAACCAATTGTGCATAAGCATCTAGCATCCTGCCTATAACGCGAGCGCTCAAGGCGTGGCTTTTGGCCGGGTCAGTGCGCGGCACAGTTCGTTGATATCGTCGCTGGCGAGGCTCTGGCCCACGTTATCCAGCGGGTCCGAACCAAAGGCCAGGGCTTCGCTGAAGGACAGGTCGCGGTGCACGACATCCAGCAGCTGCTCACCCAGGCGCAGCTTGAACGCTTCGACCATGTCCAGGCTGAACGCCGAATGCTCATCCAGTTGGTTTATCACGAAGTGACAACGCGGCGGGTGATGGCGCTCACGGTAGGGCGCCAACAAGGCCTCCATCTGGTCCAGCGTGCCAAGGCAGGCGGCGTCCGGCTGCACCACCACCAGCACGATGTCGGCAACGTTCAGCGCTTGGTGCAGGTACGCATTGTTGCCGGCGGGGGTATCGATGATTACCGTCTGGCGCTCGCTCAAGCCCAGCACCGACAGGCGCTGCGCCAGCCATGTCGGCTCACGGGTGAGCCAGCGCTGGAGGTTTTCCTGCTGCTGCACATCGGTGTCGCCAAAGGGCATCACTTGGCAACCGGCAAACCCGGTTTGCAGGACGCTCTGCCATTGCGCGTTGATTAAGCTGGTGCGGCCGATGCCTGGCAGCTCGTGGCCCACACCAAAGTGCTGGCGCAAGGCGTTCTGCGGGTCGAGGTCCAATGCCACCACGGACTCGCCCAGGCGCTGCAAACCGCTGCTCAGGGCCGTGACCAGGGTACTGCGGCCAACGCCACCATTGACGGAAACCACGGCAATCACCGCCGGGTGCGGCGCATTCGAATCGAAAGGCAGGGTGTGTTCGTAGGCATAAGGCGTGTTGGCGCTAAAGCGCGAACCGTCCTTCGCATTCACGCGAGTGCCATCATCGAAGGGAACGGTACCGAAAAAGTGCAATCGAGCGTTGCGCCCTTTCGGATCGCGGGACACGCCCTTGCCGAACAGGGCAAACAGATCATCAGTGCGGCTCATGGCCGGAGCTCCTTCACGGCGCGTTTAAAGACGTGGGAGGTCGGCAAGAAACAAGGGGCTTACCGCAGTCTTTTTGTAGGCGCTGTCGTTGGGCCATTTTGTGGCAGAGATCAGGGAGTGTCATTATTTTGATGTTATTCTCGACACCCTTTCGGACGAGCGGAAAATAGCCAATTTACTGACGTTTAAATCCCGTTGTTTATGGCCTTGTGATTTCACCGTGCCATTGTTTTTTGCCCGCTATCACCGCACCATTGCCGCACCTTCCAGGCTGCAAGCTCGGGTATAGCTGTGGCGATACGCTTTAAAATCCCCCGGATTCTGTTCGGTTTTGCCATCACGCTGATGCTGGGTGGCGGGCTGCTGGGCGATTTGCATGCCGATTGGGATTTCAGCCAGATCAGCCGTCGTGCCGAGGCGCTCTATGGCCCGCTGGGCGCCGGCCGCCAACGCATCGATGCTTGGCAAAACTTGCTGTCGACGCAAAAGCAAATCGGCGAGCTTGAGCAACTCAAAGTGGTCAACGTGTTCTTCAACCGGCAGATGAAGTACGAAGAAGATATCGACCTGTGGCACGAGATTGATTACTGGGCGACCCCCATTCAATCCCTGTGGAAAGGCGCCGGTGACTGCGAAGACTACGCCATCGCCAAATACTTCAGCCTGCGTAACCTCGGCATCCCGGCCGACAAGCTGCGCATTACCTACGTAAAGGCCTTGCGCCAGAACCGTGCGCACATGGTGCTGACCTACTACGCCAGCCCCGAAGCCATGCCGCTGGTCCTGGACAGCCTGATGGACCCGATCCTGCCCGCCAGCCAGCGCACCGACCTGTTGCCGGTGTACGCGTTCAACGGTGAAGGGCTGTGGCTGACCGGGGCCGCGGGCAACAAGAAAGTCGGTGACACCAAGCGCCTGTCGCGCTGGCAGGATGTCTTGAAGAAAATGACCGCCGAAGGGTTTCCGGCCAGTTCGGATAATTAACAGGAGCTACGATGTCACTGTTCAAACAATTGCTGATCGCTATCTGTGTGTTTCTCGTGGTCGCCTTCAGCGGTAGCTTCGTGGTCAGCCTGGAAAGCTCGCGTACCCAGTACGTCAACCAATTGCGCTCCCACGCCCAGGACGCGGCCACCGCGCTGGCGCTGTCGCTGACGCCGAACATCGATGACCCGGCGATGACCGAACTGATGGTCAGCTCGATCTTTGACAGTGGCTACTACGCCAGCATCCGCGTGATCGACCTGAGCAATGACCAGGTGCTGGTGGAACGCTCCGCCGAACCCGACGCCAACGGCGTGCCGGCCTGGTTCGTGAAGATGATCGGCCTGGCGCCGGCCGGCGGCGATGCCATCGTCAGCCGTGGCTGGCAGCAGGCGGCGCGCGTTGAGGTAGTGAGCCACCCGATGTTCGCCCTGGCCAAACTCTGGCAGAGCGCCCTGGGCAGCCTCGGCTGGCTGCTGCTATGCGGAGCGGCGAGTGCCATCCTGGGCGCCTTGCTGCTGCGTCGCCAGCTGAGGCCGCTGGACTATATGGTCGAGCAATCCCACGCGATTGCCCGGCGTGAATTCCTCAGCCTGCCCGACCTGCCGCGCACCCCGGAATTGCGCCGCGTGGTGCAAGCCATGAACCAGATGGTGGAGAAGCTCAAGGCGCTGTTCCACGAGCAGACCGAACGCAGCGAAAAGCTGCGCGTGGAGTCCTACCAGGACAGCCTGACCGGGCTGGCCAACCGGCGCTATTTCGAGATGCAGCTCAGCTCCCGCGTCAGCAACCTGGAAGAGCCCAGCTCCGGCTACCTGCTGATGCTGCGCGTCAACGACCTCGGCGGCCTCAACCAGCGCCTCGGCGGGCAACGCACCGACCAGTTGCTGCAAGCCGTCAGCCAGCAACTGGTGCGCACCTGCGCCAAGTACCCGGAAACCCACAACCTCATCACCCGCAGCCGTGGCGGTGAATTCGCGGTGCTCGCACCGGGCCTGGTGCGTGACGAAGCCCGGCAATTGGCCCAGGAGCTGGAAACCACCCTGCAGAGCCTGCACGAAACCGGCGCCACCGACATGCCCACCGTGGCCTACATCGGCCTGGCCCCCTACAACCCCGGCGACGCCTCGGCCGACCTGTTGATGCTGGCCGACCAGGCCCTGACCCAGGCAGAAGCCAGCAGCGGCCAGAGCTGGGTGTGCCTGGACCACCAGACCGCCGGCACCGTCAGCGATGACCCGCACAGCTGGCATACCCTGCTCGACAACGCCCTGAAACAAGGGCGTTTCCGCCTGTTCTTCCAGCCGGTGGTGAGCAGCAGCGATACCCAGCGCGTGCTGCATTACAAGGTGCTGTCGCGCCTGCTCGACAACGAAGACCAGACCATTGCGGCCGGTCACTTCCTGCCGTGGCTGGAGCGCTTCGGCTGGACCGCGCGCCTCGACCAGGTGATGCTCGATCTGGTCATCAAGCAGCTGGCCCAGCACAACCAGTCAGTGGCGCTGAATCTCTCCGCCGCCACGTTGAACGACCCCCAGGCCATGGAGCAGATCTTCGAACGCCTGGCCCAGCACCCCACCCTGGGGCCGCGCCTGACCCTGGAAATCGGCGAAGAGCAAGTGCCCGAGCAAACCCAGTTGGAGCAGCTCATCCGGCGCATGCGCAGCCTGGGCTACAGCCTCGGCTTGCAACGTTTCGGTGGGCGCTTCAGCATGATCGGCAACCTGGCACACCTGGGCCTGGCCTACCTCAAGATCGACGGCAGCTACATCCGTGCCATTGACCAGGAAAGCCACAAGCGCATCTTTATCGAAGCGATCCAGCGGGCCGCCCACAGCATTGACCTGCCGTTGATTGCCGAGCGCGTGGAAACCGAGGGTGAGTTGCGGGTAATCCGCGAGATGGGCGTAGAAGGGGTGCAAGGCCAACTGGTCGGTGAACCGGCGCCCTGGAAGTAAAACGTCGAAACCTCATGCCTCCTTGACGCTAATGCCGTGAAGGAGGTGTGGCGTGTTCAGATCAGGCCGGTTTCATCGTCATTAATCAGTTCACTCAAGCCGCCCAGCGCCGCACGGGCCTGGGTTCGCTCCAGAAACTTGGCCTGTGCTGCCGGCGGCAAGTCGGTGATGCGGATCACGCCTTTGGACGTCAGCACCTGGATCAAGTCGTCCAGCACTCGGATCATCTCAAGGTCACTGCTCTTGAGCTGCTTGAGGCTGGTTTCGATCTCATCATCGGCAAACCACGCCTGGATCTCATGATGGTCGGCCGGTAGCGTCTCGGTGGCTTCCGCGTAGGCCTGCGCCTCGACGCGTACCAAAGCGTTGTTTTGATCGCGTTGCACGTAGAACATCAGCGTTCTCCCAATAAAAAATCCCTGCAGGCGCCGCGCACGACGCCCACAGAGATTACACACATTTTCCCGAAGCCGATGCCACTGGGGCGCCAATCCCGAAAGATTGCCGCCCCGGTGGTTATCAGTCGTGGTGCTTGACGGTCAGGTCGCCACCGGCGATCAGGTTGTTGATCGCCGTGCTGCCACTGCCCCAGTTCGCGCCATCGACCTTGATCGTCACATCGGCCGTACCGCCATTGGCAGTGAACGAACCGGTGCTGCTCACGCTCAGCGTCGAGTTGCCCGCCGAGTCGGTGGTCAACTTCAGGTAGTTGGCCAAGTTGGTGTCGTTATTGCCTTGCAGCAAGTCGGACAGGTCCAGCTTGTCGCCTTCGCTGTGCTTGAAGTCGGTGATCTGATCGAAGCCACCGTTGGTGTTGGTATCGCCTTTGAGCCAGACGAAAGTATCGGCACCTGCGCCGCCGGTAAGCACGTCATTGCCCTTGCCGCCGACGAGGATGTCGTTACCGGCACCACCGAAGAGTTTGTCGTCACCGCCCTGGCCGAACAGGATGTCGTTGCCGGCATTGCCGATCAACGTGTCGCTGCCATCCTTGGTGCCGTAGATGTTCGACGCGTTGGCCAAGGCCCCGACGTCCTGCACGTGCTCAGTGATGTACTGGTGCAAGGTGCGATCGTCAATCAGGTCAGGTGTAGTCGACAGCTTCTCGGCAGCGAAGGCCTTGAGTGCCGCATTGCCTTCCTGGCCTTTGTAGCTGATGAGGTCGCCGAACAGGATGTCGTTGCCCGAACCACCGGACACGCTGTCCGCGCCAGCATCGGCGGTGTGGCCAGTGATGGCATCCGCCAGCTTCTCGGTGTCGATGGTGGAAACCACCTTGTCGGTATCGAACTGCTTGAGCACGGTGCTATCGATGTTCGAACCCAGGCCGATGGCCTCGACCACGACTTTGTCGGGCACCGAGTTGACCAGATCGCTGTAGGCCGTCTTGGCGTTTGCCAATGCGGTGCTGGAGTTGTTGTAGACCGCAGCAACGTCGAAGCCGCCATTGCTGTTGGCCACAACCGTACCTTCATACGTCGAGTAGCCACGGCTGTCGTAGGAGTAAACCTTACCGCTGCCGTCGACAATCATCCGCCAGTTGCCATTGATTACGGCATAGACCGGACTGCTCTGGCCCAGGACGTAATTGGAGTTGTTCACCATGCTGTCAAAGTAAACGCTGGAACCTTTATTGCCGCCGCTATAGCCCAGGTACGGGTTGCCCTGCACGTCGGTGTACACGTTCGGCGAACCGTCGGTGATGAAGTACGTGAGGTTTTTCGCGCCGGCGTTGCTGGTCGCGTCGCTGCTCTTGAACCAATCCGAGGCCGCTTTGAACGCGTCCTGGTAGTTGGTCATGTCGCTGGAATTGGACACCATCTGGTTCAACACGACCTGCAAGGCAGCCTTGGCGGCGGTCTTGTCAGCCAGGTTGACCGAGACCTCAGACTGAACGCGGGTGTCGAAGTCCACCAGCAGCACTTTCACCACGCCCGAGTCTTTGGTGCCGGCATTGGCAATCAAGGTATCGAAGATGCTCGAGAGCTGGTCTTTGATCGACTTCATGGCGCTGGAGCCGATACTGCCCGACGTGTCCACAAGGAACGCGATGTTGTAGTTGGTGCCCGGGTTGGTGATACCGCCTTTGTCGCCGACCACAATGTTGTTGGCCGAGCTGGAACCCAGGTCGATGGTATCGGCACCCGCGCCGCCTTCCAGGTTCAAGGTGTAAACCTGAGGCTTGACCGTGATGGTGCTGGTGGCGACCGACGAACTCAGGCTGTCGGAACCGGCGCTGTCCTTCACGGAGATGTCGATGAGACGATCACCGGTGGTTGGGTACTTGCTGGTGCTGGAGTATTGGAACGACTCCAGCAGCGCCTTGTAAGTGGCCGAATCCGCTGCGCCCGAGAGCGTCAGTACGATCTTGCCGCTGACATCGGTACCGACGCTGGTCAAGGTCACGCCTTTGTAAGTACCACCCACCGCAATCAGGCTGGAGCTGAGCTGATCGCCCGAGCTGGCGTTTTTCAGGGTGATGGTCGCACTTTGCATCTGCGTGCTATCAACGTCAGCAATGCCCACGCTGGCGGTGATCGCAACGCCGGCGGCGGCACGCTCGGTGTACGAGGTGCTGTAGCCGGTGGCGGCGGCGCCGTCTGCGGTGCTGAGGTCCAGCACTGGGGCGTCGTTGACCGGGGTAATCACGATGCTCACCTTGCCGCTCGACGTCACCGTTTCACCGGTGCTCTGCTCGGTGGAGGTTGCTTTCACGGTCAGGTCGAAGGTACCGGTGGAATCCTTGACCGGCGTGACCGTCAGGGTTTTCAGGTTCCAGGTGCTCACATCGTAGAGCGTGCCCGTGCCGGTCGAGGTGTAGGTGTGGCCGGTGGTGCCGTCGGTAATCACGGTGCCTTTCGGCAGGCCGCTGATTTCCACCTTGTGGGATTCCGAACCGTCGTTATCGACAAACGTGGCGGTAATCGGGCTGACCTTGATGACGGTGTCTTCCAGGCCACTGTTGTAGACGTAACCGGTGTAGTAACCCTCGCCATTGACCACATGGCTGTCGCCCAGCACCGCACCGGCGGCTTTCAACGCCTCGATGCTGGTGTAGGTCTGTATGCCGCTGCTGCCCAACGACACCGATGGGGCGTTGTTGATCGACACATTGACGTCGTAGTTACCCGCGCCCGCCTGGTTGTAGTGGTAGATGTCGAGGGTGTAGTAGCCCGACTCGGTCGGCGTGTAGGCCGAACCGTTGATTGCGCTGCCACTGCTCCAGGTCTCGGTCGCAACCAGCTTGCCGCCCACGGTGATTGCCAGGCTGTCGTCGGCCGTACCGGTGAAGGTGTAGGTCTTGCCGGCTTCCAGGTAGATCAGGCCCGAGACCTTGGTCGCGGTGGTGGCCGTCACGTTGTCGTTGGTCACGGTGTGGATCACACCGGTGGACACAGCGCTGGCCGCGGTCTTGGCGTCGATGACCTTAATCAGGTCGTCGGATTTGACCACGCCGTTGCCGTTGGTCCCCAGCGCAGTCGGCAGGTTGCCGCCCGTCCAGGTCTGGATAACCAGGCCCTGTGCCGCAGCGCCGGCCTGAGTCACCGTCACGACCCCCGCATCCGCCAGCGGATGGATATCCACGGTGATGGTTTTGGTCTCGCTGTTGGTGTTGCCGTCGGTGGCCTGGAACTTCAGCTCGGTGTAGTGACCTTGCTTGTTGCCCACGCCGGTGCCGCCGAAGCTGCTGTCGCCGGACTCGTTGTCCGCCGGGCTGTAACGCACGTTGTGGTTATCGAAGTCCGCCTGGCTGAAGGCCTTGCCGGCCGACGTGGCGCTTGCCAGATCGGTCGTGGTGAGTTTGACCCACACACCGTTGACGTTGTACTCGATGGAACCGGCAGGCAGCGCGGTGAACACCACTTTCGGGTTCGCCGAGTCTTCATCCTTGACGCCGAAGGTGGCCCAGGTCAGTTCGACCGGAGTGTCTTCGTTGCTCTGGATAGTGCCGTTGGTGGCGGTTGGGGTGTCGTCGACCAAGGTGACAGTCGGCTGCGCAACGTTATGCGAGTTCAGGCCTTCTGGGTCGGTAACGGTCAGGTCGATCTTCGGCAGCTGGTTGCCCGCGTTGACGAAGTCCGCGCCTGCTTTGGTCAGCACCACGTTGTTGCCGGAGATGCTGTAGTAACCCTGCGTGTTGGTGCCTGGCGTGAAGCTGATGGTCAGGCCGTCGCGTGGGGTTTCTTCGTCTTTCGCAACGAAGGTACCGGCCACCGTTCCGACCTTGGCAGTGTCTTCCACAATGGTGGTCGGCGTGATGGTGATGACTGGCACGTCGTTGTGCAGGTTGACCACTGGCTGAGCGTTGTTGCTGGCGCTCAGGCCTTCCGGGTCAGCGACAGTCAGGTCGATTTTCGGCAGCTGGTTGCCGGCGTTGACGAAGTCCGCGCCTGCTTTGGTCAGCACCACGTTGTTGCCGGAGATGCTGTAGTAGCCAGCAGCGTTGCTGTTGCCCGTGAAGGTGATCGTCAGGCCTGCACGTGGAGTTTCTTCGTCGGTGGCGACGAAGGTACCGGCGACGGTGCCCACGGCGGCAGAGTTTTCTTCCAGGGTGTTGGCGGTAACAGTGATGACCGGCACGTCGTTATGCAGATTGACCACTGGCTGAGCGTTGTTGCTGGAGTTCAGACCTTCAGGATCAGTAACAGTCAGGTCGATCTTCGGCAACTGGTTGCCGGCGTTGACGAAGTCCGCGCCTGCTT
>NZ_JANLGL010000399.1:0-2622 GCF_024655625.1 Pseudomonas sp. 18.1.10 | reverse complement strand
GACCCACCGCATTCGCGAGCAAGCCCGCTCCCACACAAGCCCGCTCCCACATTGGGACGGTGTTGCCTTCTAGGTATTCTTTTCTTTCTCTAATCCGCCCGATGCCCCCGTGACCACCTGCACACTCAAGCGCGGCGTAGCCAGATCCAACCCCGCCTCATCCAGATGGCGCTTGAGCGACAGGTTGAACGCCCGCGACACTTCCCACTGCTTGATCGGCGCCGTCTTGAACCGTGCACGCAGGATCGCGCTGCCCGACTCGAAACTCTCCACCCCCTGGATCTCCAATGGCGACCAGATATTGCGGCGTTGCAGCGGGTCGTTGCGCATCTTCTGGCCGACATCGCGCATCAGCTTGATGGCGTCGTCGATTTCCATGTTGTACGGGATCGCCACCCGGAAGATCGCGTAGCCGAACTCCCGCGAGTAGTTCTTGATGCTCTTGATTTCGCTGAACGGGATGGTGTGCACGATGCCGTCGATATCGCGCAGGCGCACGGTACGGATGGTCAGGCCCTCGACGGTGCCGAGGTGGCCGCCCACATCCACGTAGTCATCGATGGCCAGGGAGTCTTCGATAATGATGAACAGGCCGGTAATCAGGTCCGCCACCAGCGATTGTGCGCCAAAGCCGATGGCCAGGCCGATCACACCGGCACCGGCCAGCAGCGGCGTGACGTTCATGCCCATGTTCGCCAGGGCGACGATGGCGGCGATGATAAAGATGGTCACGAACAGCACGTTGCGGATCAACGGCATCATGGTCTGCGCACGCGCATTCGCCAGGCCTTTGCGCGAGCGGGTGAGGGCGTGGTGGATCGCCGTGTCGCTGAGGATCCAGATCAGCCACGCAAACAGCAACGTGCCGGCCAGGCCGAACAGCTTGACGCTGATTTCATGGCCGTCGCCTTCGGTAAAGCGAATCAGCGACAGGCCCCACACCCGCAGGCCCAGTTCGATAAACACCAGCCACACCACCAGGTGGGCCAGGGTGTAGACAAAGCTTTTCAGGCGTTCGGAGTACAACGCATGGCGCTTGTGCCCCCGTTGAGGCTTGAGCGCGTGACGCCGCACCAGGCCGTTGATGACCATGCACAGCACCAGCAACACCGTGCACAACAGGGATTGGCGCAACGCGGTGCTGGTGTCGCCGGCAGAGACAAAGGTGGCGAACAGCGAGATGCCCACCAGCAGCAAGGCCGGGATGTACCAGAACGAACCGATGATCTCGATGGTGTCGCTCAGGGCGCGGCGGGTGAGGCGGCGTGACAGCGGCTGGTTGCGGATCAGGTGGGCAATCGGCCGGCGGAAACGCAGGATAAACACGCCGGTGGACAACGCCGCCATCACATTGGCCACGGTGGCGGCCGTGTGGGACAGGTGCTGGCCCAGGGCCTGGACCAGCCGCGGGTCGCTCAAGGCTTCACCGAACGCGGCAAAGCTGCCGATCCACCACAGCGGGCGGAAGGCCTGGTGGCGCAGGATATACAGGGCGCGATGGCGGTGCGGGCCGTCGAGCAGCGAAAACGCAATCACGCAGATCGCCGAGAAACAGGTGCCGACCACCAGCGCATACGCCAGCACCATCGCCAGGGATTTGCCCAGGGACGACGGCAGCACGTAGCTCAGGTACACCGTGATGACCAGGGCGATCAGCCACGGCCCCAGTTTGCGCAGGGCGAAGCGCACCATGTCCCAGGTGCGCGGGTGTTGCGGCAGCTCTTCGGGCAGGCCGAAACGTTCGCGAACGCGATGGCTGAGCCAGATCAGCGCGTAGGCCAGCAGGCTCCACACCGCCAGGATCAAGGCAAAGCCGAAAATGATCGGCAGCCATTCGTTGGCCGGCAGCAGCAGGGCGCGGAACTCATCCTTGGCTTGATCGAATTCATCGGACCAGCGCCCCAGCGGGCTGTCGGCCCCGGAAAACTGCGCTTCCAGATTGGCCAGCGTGCCGCCGATCAACCCCAGCACGCCTTCTTCGGCGGCGGGTTGGGCTTTTTGCGTGGCAGCGCGCAGTTTTTTCAGATCGCTCAGCAGTTGGGTGCGCTGCTGGTCGTTCTCCAGGGTCTTGATTACCTCGTCCAGCGACTGCCCCAGCGGCACTTCGGCCTGGGGCTGGGCCTTATTGTTGCTGCCCAGCAAGCCGGGCAGGCCCACGGCTTGGGCAGGCGCGAGCGGCAGCAAGGTGAGCAGGGCGATCAGCAGGTAGCAGGGCAGGGCAAGCAGGCGGGAGAACACTAGGCGGTCAACCTTGAACACGACGGGTTGACCGAGTGTACGAGGGCAGGGGTCATTCGGCCAGTTTGGCGAGGATTTTGTACACCACGGTGCCGAGGATCAGCAGCATGCCGATCCACATGCCGAACACGCCAAGGGGCTTGTCGCGAAAGTTGAAGCCCACGGCCAGCATTATCATGCCGATCAGGATCGGGATAAGCATGGCGTGGAAGGAGGACATGGAGATCATGGGGCGACGGCCTTGTCGGAGTGGGAATACTGACAAGTCTAGGCGGGATTTCTGGAAGTGGGAGTGATATGGGTCAGGTTAACGCAGAACCAAATGTGGGAGCGGGCTTGCTCGCGAATGCGGTGTGTCAGCCAAATATTCAGTGACTGATACAC
>NZ_JANLGL010000398.1:0-2681 GCF_024655625.1 Pseudomonas sp. 18.1.10 | reverse complement strand
TCAACACATCCATCACTGCCCCACCGCATTCGCGAGCAAGCCCGCTCCCACATTTGATCTCTGACACAGTCAGAACTGTGTTTCCAATGACCAGATCCAACGGGCTAGTCACAAATTTTGCGCTATCCTCGCTAATCGTGCTGCCTACTGCATAGAACTGGACAGTCACAAAGGCTTTGCGGCATAGTCGCCGGGTTCTGCCGTACCCCTATCAATAACAAGGAACAGCCGATGGCGACCTTTCTGGTTCTGCACGGACCCAACCTGAACCTGCTCGGCACCCGCGAACCGGGCGTCTACGGGGCAGTGACCCTGGAACAGATCAACCTCGATCTGGAACAGAGGGCACGTGTTGCCGGCCACCATCTGCTCTACCTACAAAGCAACGCCGAGTACGAATTGATTGATCGCATCCATGCCGCGCGCGGCGAAGGCGTGGACTTTATCCTGATCAATCCCGCCGCTTTTACGCATACAAGCGTTGCATTACGTGACGCGCTGCTGGCGGTGAGCATCCCATTCATCGAAGTGCATTTGTCCAACGTGCACAAACGCGAAGCTTTCCGCCATCACTCCTACTTCTCCGATGTAGCGGTAGGTGTGATCTGCGGCCTTGGCGCCAGCGGTTACCGACTGGCCCTGGAGGCCGCCCTGGAACACATTGAACAACCGGCCAAGCGCCCCTGACCGACCCTTGGGAGTTGATGATTCATGGATATCCGTAAAGTTAAGAAACTGATCGAGCTGCTGGAAGAGTCCGGCATCGACGAGCTGGAAATCAAGGAAGGCGAAGAATCCGTACGGATCAGCCGCCACAGCAAGACCCCGGCGCAACAGTTCTACGCACCGCAAATGCAAGCACCGGCTCCAGCCGCTGCCGCTCCGGCTGCTGCACCTGCCGCCGCCGCTCCTGCAGCGCCAGCCGCACCTGTGCTGAACGGTTTCGTGGTCAAGTCGCCAATGGTCGGTACGTTCTACCGCACCCCGGCACCGACCTCGCCAGCCTTCGTTGAAGTCGGCGCAACTGTGAAAGTGGGCGACACCATCTGCATCGTCGAAGCGATGAAGATGATGAACCACATCACCGCTGAAAAAGCCGGCGTGATCGAATCCATCCTGGTAGAAAACGGTCAGCCGGTTGAGTACGACCAGCCGCTGTTCACCATCGTTTGAACCGCGGAGCGCCTTCGATGTTGAAACCTGCGAAGAAACTGCAAAAAGTCCTGATCGCCAACCGCGGCGAGATCGCGCTGCGTATCCTGCGCGCCTGTAAGGAAGAGGGCATCAAGACCGTCGCTGTTTACTCGACGGCCGATACCGAATTGATGCACGTGAAACTGGCGGACGAAAGCATCTGCATCGGCCCGCCACTGGCCACGAACTCGTACCTGAAAGTGTCCAACATCATCGCGGCCGCTGAAGTGACCGGCGCTGATGGCATCCACCCAGGCTACGGCTTCCTCGCGGAAAACGCCGATTTCGCCGAACAGGTGGAAAAATCCGGCTTCGCCTTCATCGGCCCGAAAGCCGAGACCATTCGCCTGATGGGCGACAAGGTGTCGGCCAAGGACGCGATGATCGCGGCCGGCGTGCCAACCGTTCCAGGTTCCGACGGCCCGCTGCCGGAAGACGAGGAAACCGCTCTGCGCATTGGTCGTGAAGTCGGTTACCCGGTGATTATCAAGGCCGCCGGTGGCGGTGGTGGTCGCGGCATGCGGGTTGTGCACAAGGAAGAAGACCTGATCGAAGCGGCCAAGCAGACTCGCTCCGAAGCGGGTGCCTGGTTCGGCAACCCGATGGTCTACCTGGAAAAGTACCTGACCAACCCACGTCACGTGGAAGTGCAAGTGCTGTCCGACGGCCAGGGCCACGCCATCCACCTGGGCGACCGCGATTGCTCGCTGCAACGTCGTCACCAGAAGGTCCTGGAAGAAGCGCCGGCACCGGGCCTGGACGAAAAAGCGCGGGAAGAAGTCCTGGCTCGCTGCGTCAAGGCGTGCATCGACATCAACTACCGTGGCGCCGGTACCTTTGAGTTCCTCTACGAGAACGGTCGTTTCTACTTCATCGAGATGAACACTCGTGTGCAGGTAGAGCACCCGGTTTCGGAGATGGTCACCGGTATCGACATCGTCAAGGAGATGCTGAGCATCGCCGCTGGCAACCCGCTGTCCTTCACCCAGGACGACGTGAAGATGCACGGCCACTCCCTGGAGTGCCGTATCAACGCCGAAGACCCGAAAACCTTTATCCCAAGCCCTGGCCTGGTCAAGCATTTCCACGCGCCCGGCGGCAACGGCGTCCGTGTGGATTCGCACCTGTACAGCGGCTACAAGGTTCCGTCCAACTACGACTCGCTGATCGGCAAGCTGATTACCTGGGGCGCGACCCGCGACGAGGCCATGGCCCGTATGCGCAACGCCCTGGACGAAATCGTGGTAGACGGCATCAAGACCAACATCCCGCTGCACCGGGACCTGGTCCGTGATGAAGGCTTCTGCGAAGGTGGTGTGAACATTCACTACCTGGAACACAAGCTGGCCAACCAGTAAGCGTTCCACCAGACAAAGCCGCCTTCGGGCGGCTTTGTTGTTTGTGGAGCAGCAAAAAACACCGCTGAACCCCTGTGGGAGCGGGCTTGCTCGCGAATGCGGTGTGTCAGTCAACACATTCATCACTGA
>NZ_JANLGL010000397.1:0-2685 GCF_024655625.1 Pseudomonas sp. 18.1.10 | reverse complement strand
AGCGGTGGGTCAGTCAGCGCATGTAGCGACTGACACTCCGTATTCGCGAGCAAGCCCGCTCCCACATTTGGATTGCACTTCGATCCAGATCAATGTTGTGCCTGGAGCCCTGCCGTATACTTCCCGCCTGTATTGTCGGAAAAATACCCCATGAACAACATCGACCCCGCCCTCTTCGAAGAATGGATGATGACCGGCCTGGTCACCATCCTCATCATTTTCATGGGCTTTATCGTCTGGGACCTGGCGAAGAAGTCCAAGGCCGGGCGCTTTGGCTCGTTCATCCTGTTCTTCGTACTGGGCCTGGGTGTGGCCGCGTTCATCATCAAGAGCGTGGTGATCGGCCTGATCGAGTCCGGTGCCCTATAGGCGCGCCGGCACTTCCTTCCACTGGCCCTGGTCCAGGCCGTCAATCGTCCAGTCGCCAATTCGTACACGCACCAGGCGCAAGGTGGGCAAGCCTACTGCCGCCGTCATACGCCGAACCTGGCGGTTGCGCCCTTCCCGAATCACCAATTCCAGCCACGACGTGGGCACGCTTTTGCGAAAGCGTACCGGCGGGTTGCGCGGCCATAACTCGGGCTCAGCCAACTGCCGGGCTTCGGCGGGCAGGGTCATGCCGTCGTTGAGCTCCACACCGGCACGCAGGCGTTGCAGTTGTTCTTCACTCGGTTCGCCTTCCACCTGCACCCAATAGGTTTTCGCCAGCTTGTGCTTGGGGTCGGCGATCCGCGCCTGCAACTGGCCATCGTTGGTCAGCAGCAGCAAACCTTCGCTGTCACGGTCCAGGCGGCCCGCCGGGTAGATGCCGGGGATGTCGATGAAATCCTTGAGGGTCGCGCGCCCGCCTTCGTCGCTGAACTGGGTCAGCACGTCGAAGGGTTTGTTGAACAGGATCAACTTCGGCTCGGCCGGCGGCGCCTTGGCAACGCGACGCGCGGCGGAATACGGGGGCTTCACGCCAGGGCGGCGCGAATCGGGACGGGTGGGACGGGACATGGCTTCGGTACATCTAACGGTCAGGACCGACAATGCTAGTGGCCTGACCGTTAAATGACCATCCCAACCGCTTAGCGGAACGGCGGCTCGTCGAAGCTGCGCAGTTTGCGCGAGTGCAGCGAGTTGAGTTCGGTGCGCAGCAAATCCACCGCCTCGATGCCGATCTTCAAGTGCTGGCTCACCGCACGCTCATAGAACGCGTTGGCCGAACCCGGCAGCTTGATCTCGCTGTGCAGCGGCTTGTCCGAGACACACAGCAACGTGCCGTACGGCACCCGCAGGCGATAACCCTGGGCGGCGATGGTGCCGCTTTCCATGTCCACCGCCACGGCGCGGGACAGGTTGATAAGCGGCCGTTCCTGGGCCCAGCGCAGCTCCCAGTTACGGTCGTCGTAGGTCAGCACGGTGCCGGTGCGCAGGCGTTTTTTCAGCTCTTCGCCTTTTTCGCCGGTGACGTTGGCGGCCGCTTGCTGCAAGGCCATCTGCACTTCGGCCAGGGCCGGGATCGGGATATTCGGCGGCACCACCCGGTCGAGAATCCCGTCGCGGCGCATATAGGCGTGGGCCAGTACGTAATCACCGATGGTCTGGGATTGGCGCAGGCCGCCGCAGTGGCCGATCATCAGCCAGCAATGCGGACGCAGCACCGCCAGGTGGTCGGTGATGTTCTTGGCGTTGGACGGGCCGACACCGATGTTCACCAGGGTCACACCGTGGCCATCAGTGGCTTGCAAGTGATAGGCCGGCATCTGATAACGGTGCCAGACCACGCCCGCTGCAATGGCAGACGCTTCGCCGTGGTCCATGGCTTTGTCGATCACCACGTTGCCCGGCAGCACCATGCGGATAAAACGCGGGTCGCTGCGCAGTTGTTCCAGGCCATGCAGGATGAACTGGTCCACGTAGCGGTGGTAGTTGGTCAGCAGGATCCACGGCTGCACATGGCGCCAGTCGCTGCCGGTGTAGTGCACCAGGCGGCGCAGGGAAAAGTCCACGCGGGCCGCATCGAACAGCGCCAGGGGCAGCGGGTCGGTGTTTTCCCAGTCGTAGAGGCCGTCGGCGATGCCATCGGTGGCGGCCGACAGGTCGGTGCTCGGGAACACACGGGCCAGGGTCGCGGCGGTCACGCCGGAGCCGGCCAGTTCATCGCCCTGCTCCACCACGTACGGGTACGGGATGTTTTGCTGGCTGACGCCCACTTCCACCGTCACGGTGAAGTCGTGCATCAGCGGCACCAGTTGCTCCAGCAGATACTTACGGAACGCGGCGGGATGGGTGACGGTGACGCTGTAGGTCCCCGGCAACTGGACCTTGGCGTACGCCCGGGTAGTCTGTGGGACTTCGCCGTGGCAGTGGTAGGTCAGGCGCAGTTCCGGGTAGCGAAACAGCGCGCGTTGTTCGGCGTCGGGCTCGACGCGGTCTTTGAGGTATTGCTTGAGGGCCTGGTTGAGTGCGCCGGTAGCACGCTCATGCAGAGCCGCCAGCCGGTCCACGGCTTCTTCGGCGGATTGAACGACAACAAAAGCTTCGGTCACGGTAAGCATCCTGTGTTCTGACGTGCAGGCCTTTATCTTGCCTGTATCCCAGCCCTACTGAAACATAGGAATTGGAATGCGATTAATAATGTGGGAGCGGGCTTGCTCGCGAATGCGGTGGGTCAGCTACTGAATAGGTGACTGATACACC
>NZ_JANLGL010000396.1:0-2696 GCF_024655625.1 Pseudomonas sp. 18.1.10 | reverse complement strand
AGTCAAAGATGTATTTACTGACCCACCGCATTCGCGAGCAAGCCCGCTCCCACACAAGCCCACTCCCACAGTTGGATCTGCGGTGTACGGAAAAAATCATGCAATATGTTGCTATCTCGCCTCCACCATTGAAACCACCGCAACCCCGCCCCATCTAACCTGCATACTTCCTGATGCAGGTGCCCCATGAGCGACCAGCAAGAATTCCCCGAATACGATCTCAACGACTACGCCGACCCCGAAAACGCTGAATCCCCTTCGTCCAACACTGGCCTGGCGCTGCCTGGGCAAAACCTGCCGGACAAGGTCTATATCATCCCGATCCACAATCGGCCGTTCTTCCCGGCGCAAGTGCTGCCGGTGATCGTCAACGAAGAGCCGTGGGCCGAGACCCTGGAGCTGGTGAGTAAATCCGATCACCACAACCTGGCCCTGTTCTTCATGGACACGCCGCCCGAAGACCCACGCCATTTCGACACCTCCAGCCTGCCGCTGTACGGCACGCTGGTGAAGGTGCACCACGCCAGCCGCGAGAACGGCAAGCTGCAATTTGTCGCCCAAGGCCTGACCCGCGTGCGCATCAAGACCTGGCTCAAGCACCATCGCCCGCCGTACCTGGTGGAGGTCGAGTACCCGCACCAGCCGTCCGAGCCCACCGATGAGGTGAAGGCCTATGGCATGGCGCTGATCAATGCGATCAAGGAACTGCTGCCGCTCAACCCGCTGTACAGCGAAGAACTTAAGAACTATCTCAACCGCTTCAGCCCCAACGATCCATCGCCCCTCACCGACTTCGCCGCCGCGCTGACCTCGGCCACCGGTAACGAGTTGCAGGAAGTGCTGGACTGCGTGCCCATGCTCAAGCGCATGGAAAAAGTGCTGCCGATGCTGCGCAAAGAGGTGGAAGTTGCGCGCCTGCAAAAGGAAATCTCCGCCGAGGTGAACCGCAAGATCGGCGAGCACCAGCGCGAGTTTTTCCTCAAGGAGCAACTCAAGGTCATCCAGCAGGAACTGGGGCTGACCAAGGACGACCGCAGCGCCGATGTCGAGCAGTTCGAACAACGCCTGCAAGGCAAAGTGCTGCCGGCCCAGGCGCAAAAGCGCATCGATGAAGAACTGAACAAACTGTCGATCCTCGAAACCGGCTCACCGGAATACGCGGTCACCCGCAATTACCTGGACTGGGCGACGGCGGTGCCGTGGGGCGTGTATGGCGAGGACAAACTCGACCTGAAACACGCGCGCAAGGTGTTGGATAAACACCATGCGGGCCTGGACGACATCAAGAGCCGCATCCTCGAGTTCCTCGCGGTGGGTGCCTATAAAGGCGAAGTCGCCGGTTCCATCGTGCTGCTGGTGGGCCCGCCGGGCGTGGGCAAGACCAGCGTTGGCAAATCCATCGCCGAGTCGTTGGGGCGACCGTTCTATCGCTTCAGCGTGGGCGGCATGCGCGACGAGGCCGAGATCAAGGGCCATCGGCGCACCTACATCGGCGCCCTGCCCGGCAAGCTGGTGCAGGCGCTCAAGGATGTGGAAGTGATGAACCCGGTCATCATGCTCGACGAGATCGACAAGATGGGCCAGAGCTTCCAGGGCGACCCGGCGTCGGCGCTGCTGGAAACCCTCGACCCGGAGCAGAACGTCGAATTCCTCGACCATTACCTGGACCTGCGCCTGGACCTGTCCAAAGTGCTGTTCGTGTGCACCGCCAACACCCTGGATTCGATCCCCGGCCCGTTGCTGGACCGCATGGAAGTGATTCGCCTGTCGGGCTATATCACCGAAGAAAAAGTCGCCATCGCCAAGCGCCACCTGTGGCCAAAACAGTTGGAAAAAGCCGGCGTGGCCAAAACCAGCCTGACCATCAGCGACGGCGCCCTGCGTGCGTTGATCGACGGTTATGCCCGCGAAGCCGGGGTGCGCCAACTGGAGAAACAGCTGGGCAAACTGGTGCGCAAGGCGGTGGTCAAGTTGCTGGATGAGCCGGACTCGGTAATCAAGATCGGCAACAAAGACCTGGAAAGCTCCCTGGGCATGCCGGTGTTCCGCAACGAACAGGTGTTATCCGGCACCGGCGTGATAACCGGCTTGGCCTGGACCAGCATGGGCGGCGCGACCTTGCCAATCGAGGCGACGCGCATCCATACGCTCAATCGCGGTTTCAAGCTCACCGGGCAGTTGGGTGAAGTGATGAAGGAATCCGCCGAAATCGCCTACAGCTACATCAGCTCAAACCTGAAGTCGTTTGGCGGTGACCCGAAGTTCTTCGACGAAGCCTTCGTGCACCTGCACGTGCCGGAAGGCGCCACGCCGAAAGACGGCCCGAGCGCCGGCGTGACCATGGCCAGTGCGTTGCTGTCGCTGGCCCGTAACCAGCCGCCGAAAAAAGGCGTGGCCATGACCGGCGAACTGACACTGACCGGGCATGTGCTGCCGATTGGCGGGGTGCGTGAGAAGGTGATTGCGGCACGGCGCCAGAAGATTCATGAGTTGATCTTGCCGGAGCCGAACCGGGGCAGCTTTGAGGAGTTGCCGGAGTACCTGAAGGAAGGTATGACGGTGCACTTTGCCAAGCGGTTTGCGGATGTGGCCAAGGTGCTCTTCTGATGGTTGTGTAGTGCCTGGACTGACCCTTTCGCGAGCAAGCCCGCTCCCACATTTGATCGAGTACGTCCTTTGGAATGCGGTCAAGTGTG